>NZ_ML014752.1:0-166102 GCF_003675875.1 Halostella limicola
CACCGTGATGTAGCCGTCCTCGTCGATCTTCGCCCCGTCCTCCGGGAAGTACACCCACTCATCGGCCTCCTCGTCGGAGTACTCCGCCCAGTACTCCGAGACGAACCGCTCGTCGTTCTCGTACAGCGTTCGCAATATTCCCGGCCACGGCTTGTCGACGGTGAGATAGCCCGCGCGGCCGGCCTCGACCTCCTCGCCGCTCTCGTCGACGATGCGGGCGTCGATACCCGGAAGCGGGGGGCCGGCGCTGCCGGGCTTCATCTCACCGACGCCGGGGAGCGTGGTGACCATCATGCCGCCGGTTTCGGTCTGCCACCAGGTGTCGACGACGGGACACTCCTCGCCGCCGATGTGCTTGTAGTACCACTTCCACGCCCGCGGGTTGATCGGCTCGCCCACCGTTCCCAGCAGTCGCAGCGAGGAGAGGTCGTGGCGCTCGGGGAACTCCGCGCCCCACTTCATGAACGCCCGGATCGCCGTGGGCGCGGTGTACAGCTGGTCGACGGCGTACTTCTCGACGATCTCCCAGAGGCGGTCCTTCTCGGGGTAGTCGGGGGTGCCCTCGTACATCACCGTCGTGGTGCCGAGCGCGAGCGGGCCGTACACGATGTAGGAGTGACCCGTGATCCAACCGATGTCCGCCGAGCACCAGTACGTGTCCTCCGGCTTGATGTCCAGTACGGCCTGACTGGTCCAGCTGACGTACGAGAGGTAGCCGCCGGTGGTGTGTTTCACGCCCTTCGGCTCGCCGGTCGTCCCCGACGTGTACATCAAGAATAGCATGTCCTCCGCGTCCCGCGACACCGGCTCGACGCGCTCGCCCTGGTAGTCGGCGACGAGGTCGTCGTAGTCGTGCGCGCTGTCGCCGAGGAAGTGGGTGAGCTCGTCGCCGAGGCGGTCGACGACCACCACGTCGCTCACCTCGTGGTCGACGCCGCGGAGCCCCTCGTCGGCCTTCTGCTTGTGGTTGAGGGCGTCGCCGCGGCGGTAGTAGCCGTCGCAGGTGACCAGGTACTCCGAGTCGGCGCTGTTCATCCGCGTCGCGAGCGCGTCCGCCGAGAACCCCGCGAACACCACGCTGTGCGGTGCGCCGATACGGGCGCACGCCAGCATCGCGATGGGGAGTTCCGGCACCATCGGCATGTACAGCGTCACCACGTCGTCCTCCTCGACGCCCATGTCCCGCAGCGCCGCCGCGAACTCGTTGACCTCGCGGTAGAGGTCCTGATAGGTGTACGTGCGTGTCTCGCCCAGTTCGCCCTCCCACTTGATGGCGGCCTGGTTCTTCCGGCCGCTTTCGACGTGGCGGTCGATACAGTTGTACGAGGCGTTCAGCGAGCCGCCGGTGAACCACTCGTAGAACGGCGCGTCGGAATCGTCGAGCACCTGATCGTACTCCTCGTCCCAGTCAAGCAGGTCGGCCGCTCGCTCCCAGCACTCCGGCCAGTTCTCCTCGAACTCATCGTAGATGTTCGGGTCCGAGACGTTCGCCTGCTCCTCGAACGACTCGGGCGGATCGAACGCCTCCTGTTCCTCGAGCCGCGCCTCGAGCTGTACGTCCGGGGATTCGTCATCGTCTGCCATACTAGACGCTTTCACGACAACCTTGTTAAACGTACCTCAAGGAGTAAGCGAAACCGCAAGATGGCGCGGGGCGAACCGCCGGTGAGCGCTCGCGGGCAGCGGCGGCGACAGAGGAGTGGTCGTATCCGCAGACCGGTATCGCCGACCCCGTGGCGGCGAACTACGGACCCGACTTCCGGCTGTCCCTGTCAGGCGACACTCGCGGTCTCCTGGTAGGAGCCGTAGCGCTTCTCGAACACCTGCATGATCTCGCCCATCGTGGCGTAGGCCTTCACGGCGTCGACGATGGGCGGCATCACGTTGTCGTCGCTCTCGATGGCGTCGTCGATGGCCGCGAGGGCGGCCTCGACGGCCTCGTCGTCGCGCTCCTCCTTGACGCGCTCCAACCGGTCGCGCTGCTTGCGCTGGACGTCCTTGTCGACCTTGAGGATCTCCGGGCGGGTGTCCTCCTCGATCTCGAACCGGTTGACGCCCACGACGACCTCGTCGCCGCGCTCGACGCGCTCCTGGTACTCGTAGGAGGCGTCCTGGATCTCCCGGTGGAAGTAGCCGTTTTCGATGCCCGTGAGGACGCCGTCGCGAACCGACCCGTCGCCCATCTCCCGGATCTCCTCGATGTACGCCATCGCCTTCTCCTCGACCTCGTCGGTGAGCGCCTCGACGGCGTAGCTGCCGCCCAGCGGGTCGACGATGTCGGCGGCGCCGCTCTCCTCCGAGATGATCTGCTGGGTGCGCAGCGCGACCCTGACGGCCTCCTCGCTGGGGAGCGCGAGCGCCTCGTCGAAGCTATTCGTGTGGAGGCTCTGGGTGCCGCCGAACACGCCGGCGAGCGCCTGGATGGTGACGCGGACGATGTTGTTCATCGGCTGCTGGGCCGTCAGCGACTGGCCGGCGGTCTGGGTGTGGAACTTCAGCTGCTTGGACTCCTTGCGTTCGGCGTCGTACCACTCGTCCATGACCCGGGCGTAGATGCGCCGCGCGGCGCGGAACTTCGCCACCTCCTCGAAGATGGAGTTGTGCGAGTTGAAGAAGAAGGAGAGCTGCGGCGCGAACTCGTCGACGTCGAGCCCGCGGTCGAGGCAGTCCTCGACGTAGGCGAACCCGTCGGCGAGCGTGAAGGCGAGCTCCTGCACGGCGGTCGAGCCGGCCTCGCGGATGTGGTAGCCCGAGATGGAGATGGGCTTGAACTTCGGCGTCTCGTCGACGGCGAACTCGATGGTGTCGGTGACGACGTCGAGGCTCGGCTCCGGCGGGACGACCCACTCCTTCTGCGCGATGAACTCCTTCAGCATGTCGTTCTGGAGCGTTCCGCGGACCTCGTCGCGGGGCACGCCCTGCTGGTCGGCGAGCGCGACGTACATCGCGTAGATGACGGGCGCGCTGGGGTTGATCGTGAAGGAGGTCGACACCTCGCCCAGGTCGATGCCGTCGAACAGGATCTCCATGTCCCGCAGGGTGTCGACGGCGACGCCCTCCTTGCCCACCTCGCCGTCCGAGAGCGGGTCGTCGGAGTCTTTCCCCATCAGGGTCGGCATGTCGAACGCCGTCGAGAGGCCGGTCTGGCCCTCCTCGGTGAGGTAGTGGAAGCGCTCGTTGGTCTCCTCCGCGGTGCCGAAGCCGGCGAACTGCCGCATCGTCCACGTCCGGCCGCGGTACATCGTCGGGTAGACGCCGCGGGTGAACGGCGGCTCCCCGGGGAAACCCAAGTCCTCCGCGTAGTCCGTCTCCGAGACGTCCTCCGGCGTGTAGAGGCGGTCGACTTCCAGGTTCGACACCGTGGCGAAGCGGTCGCGGCGCTCGCCGTAGCGCTCCAGTACCGGGTCGAGCGTCTCCTCCTCCCACTCCTCCCTGGCCTCGCGGATGTCCGCGAGTTCGTCATCGTCGTACATGATCGTAAATATTGCCGGACCGCCCATTAAGGATTCCGGGAGCGGAAGCGGGGACCGGCGAGACGGAGTGAGAAGAACCGACCCGCGCCCCGCCTACTGCAGACGCTCGGTCGTCTCGACGAGCGGGTGCCGCGCGTAGTCGACCACCTCGACGTCTTCCAGCGACTCCAGCCCCTCGTTCGCCGCGGTGCGTTCCATCCCCAGTTCGACGCCTTCGTCGACGACGATGACGTAGGCGTCCATCTCGTCGATGTCGAGGCGGTCGGCGGCGAGGACGCGGTGGTGCCCGTCGGCGAGCAGGAGCTTCCCGTCGTTGTCGATGACGACGAGCGGCTCCGCGAGACCGCGCTCCAGCTCGTAGCGCCGCCCCTCCAGTTCGTCCGCGTACACCCGTCCCTGCGTGGGCGTAAGCTCGGCGAGGGGGACCTCGCGGCGCTCCTCGCGGAGGTCGAGGTCGTGAATGCTCTCCAACGTCCGGCGGAGCTTGCCGACCTTCTCGGGCGTCGCGCGCTCTATCTGGCTCCGGATCACGTCGGCGTTGCTGATGATCCCGACGAGGTTGCCGGCGTCGTCGACCACCGGCAGCTTCTGGATGCCGGAACGCAGGATGACGCGCGCGGCGTCGGTCACCTTCATCTCTGGATGGGCGACGATGAGGTCGTCAGTCATCACCTTGAACAGCGGGTCGGCGTCGTCGGCCAGCAGCAGGTCCCGCGCGCTGACGAACCCCTCGACGCGACGGCGGTCGGTGACGGGGAAGCCGGAGTGCTCCTCGCTCTCGGCGATCCGTTCCGACACCTCGCCGACCGTGTCGTCCGGCGACACCGTCACCACGTCGCGGGTCATGTACTCCCGCACTCGGGGGTTCCCCTCGTCGGCATCGCTCATACGTGCAGGACGCCGCCTGCGAGCAAAAAGGTTCCCGGACTACGTCCCGTGGTCGCCCGGCGAGTCGTCAGGGTCGGCGGCCGCAAAGGGGAACTCGAAGCTCCCAGTCTCGTTCGAGAACGAGGTCGTCCGGTCGACGCGGGTGTCCTGCACCGCGTCGAAGAAGCGGTCGGTGATCACGTCCCGAACGACGCTGTCCAGCCGCTCGTCGGCTTCCACCTCGCCGATGACCCCGAGCGGTATCTGCGCCCCGGCCATGTCCGCGTGGCCGCCGGCGCTGCCGATCTGGTCGTAGGCCGACCGCAGGGTCTCGCCCAGGTCCAGCGTCGCCCCCCGCGACCGCGCGGAGAGGTAGATGACGCCGTCCGCGTAGCCGTACACGACCGTCGTGTGGATCCCGTCCATGTCGAGCAGCCTGTCCGCGGCCTGTGCGAGGGCGTCGCGGTCGCTGATCTCGCCGACGCAGGAGCAGAGCACGTCGTCGCGGACCTCCCGGTTTCGGACGGCGCTGGCGACCGTCTCCAGCGTGTCGGTGCTGACGCTCGGCGACTCCACGCGCTCCAGCACGCCGGCGTCGACGTGGGGCAACAAAAGCGCCGCCGCGTCGAAGTCGGCGGCCGACACCTCGCGGCTGAAGTCCGCGGTATCGATCCGGATGCCGTAGAGCAGCGCCGTCGCCACGGTCCGGTCTATCTCCAGGCCGAACTGGTCGAGATACCCCGTCATGAGCGTGCTGGTCGCGCCGACGTCGCTCCGGAGGTCGACGAACTTCGCCTCCACGGGCGCTCGCGGCGGGTGGTGGTCGATCACCACGTCGATCGGCGTGTCCTCCGGGAGCTGGTCGTTGACGCCGGGCCGCGAGTGGTCGACCAGCGCGAACCCGTCGAACGCGTCCAGGTCGTCGTCGGGGCCGAGCCGCCGGAGGTCGAGGTCGAGCAGGTTCACCAGCGCGCGGTTCTCTTGGTGGCTGATGTCGCCGTAGTAACACGCGACCGCGTCGATGCCGACGGTCTCTGCGACCAGCGACAGCGCGATCGCGCTGGCGATGGCGTCCGGGTCCGGGTTGTCGTGCATGACCACCGCCAGCGTGCCGCCGATCCGCTGGAGCGTCCGGCGCAGGCGGCGCGCCTGCACGCCCTCCTCGCTCGCCACGAGGTCGATCAGGTACGCCGCCGTCGCGCCGCCGGGGTCGACGACCGCGTCGGCCGCCGCTTCGAGGGCGGCGCGCTGCTCGTCGGTCGGGTCGACGCCCGCGTACGCCAGGCGGAAGGCGTCGGGGTACGCCGTTGCCGCCTGCTGCGCGAGGCGGACGTTGCGCTCGGCGTCGTCGCCGGCGACCACCACCACGTCGACCGTGGCCGGCGCTGCCTCGTCGGCGATAGCGGGATCCGCCGGGTCCGCGTGCCGGGCGCGCACGTTGTCGTTCCGAAGCGTCTCGACGCGGTCGCGGTCGCCGCAGACGACTTCGAGGTCGCCGTCGCGGCGGGCGATCTTCTCGACGAGTCGCTGGCCGACCGCCCCGCACCCCAGCACCAGCCGGGAAACCATACCCCTACTCGCGGCCCCGGCGGTTAAAACGTAGCGCTCTCCGGGAGAGCGCGGAAACGAGCCGAGAACGAAACGCGAACGACGAACCGAGAAGCGGTCCGCCCGTCAGGGCACCAGCGCCGCCGCCGCGCTGATGGCCGTCTCGGAGACGGGGCCGAACGCGGGCAGGAGCGCGACCGTCATGACGGCCGCGAACACGATGGCGGCGTAGATGCCGACCGGCTGTTCGGTGACGCCGACCTTCGCGACGTCGTCGCTCGGGTCCTCGATCCACAGCGCCTTGACGACCCGGGAGTAGTAGTACAGCGACAGCGCGCTGTTGATCGCGCCGATCGCGGCCAGCCACCAGAAGCCGGCGTTGACGGCGCCCATGAACAGGATGTACTTGCTCGCGAAGCCGCCGAACGGCGGCAGGCCCGCGAGACTGAGCATGAACACCGTCATCGCCAGCGAGGCGACCGGGGCCCGCGACGCGAGACCGTTGTAGTCCTCGAACGTGCGGCCGACGTCCCAGTACTCCGCGAGTGCGACGAACAGGAACGCGCCGGTGTTCATGAAGCCGTAGACGACCAGGTGCATCATCCCCGCGCCGAGCACGAGGTCGCTGTTCGACCCCGTGATCGCCGCCAGGCCGATGAGCGCGTAGCCCGCGTGCCCGACCGAGGAGTACGCGAGCATCCGCTTGACCTCATCCTGGGTCGCCGCGGCGAAGTTACCGAGCGTCATCGTCACGACCGCGAGGATCTGGACCGCGAACACCCAGTCGACGCCGATCTCGAGGAACTGCTCGACCGGGAACGCGACGGTGAACACGCGGAACGCGACGACGAAGCCGGCGGCCTTCGACGCCGAGGAGAGGAACGCGCTGATGGGCGCGGGCGCGCCCTCGTACGCCTCGGGCGCCCAGAAGTGGAACGGGACGGTCGCGGTCTTGAACGCGACCCCGCCGAGCACCAGCAGGACGCCCAGACCGAGGACGCCGACGAGTTCGGTGCCCGCGGCCGCCTCGGCGACGGCGGTCAGCTGGAGCGAGCCGGTGACGGCGTACACCAGGCTGATGCCGTAGACGAAGATCGCCGAGGAGAGCGCGCCGATGAGGAAGTACTTCAGGCCCGCCTCGACGCTTCCGCGGTTTTCCTTGAGGAACGCGACGAGCGCGTACGAGGAGAGGCTGAGCAGCTCGAAGCTGACGAACACGGTCGCCAGGCTGGCCGCGCTGGCCATCGTCGCCATGCCCGTCGCCGCGAGCAGGACGAGCGAGTAGTACTCGGCCTGGTAGCTGTGACCGCGCAGGTAGTCGTAGCTCGCGACCGTCACCATCGCCGTCACGCTCGTGAAGATGAACGTGAACAGCAGGCTCATCTGGTCGACGACCAGCTGGTCGCCGAACAGCGAGATGACGCCCCGCCCGTCGGGGTCACCGACGCCGGCGGCCAGGAACCAGCCGGTAACGGCGAGCGCGAGCAGGGCGCCGGTCGTCGCGGTGCCGGCGAGCGCGGGGCGGTTCGACGAGTCGGGGTCGATGCTGTCGATGAGGAGCAGGACCAGCGATGTCGCCGCCAGGATCAGCGCGGGGGCGAGGCCGGCCCACTCAGGGAGTTCGTACAGAGCCATCAGTGACCACCTCCGAGGCCCGCTTCGACCAGGGGCATCTGGTTGACGGCGTCACGGATCATCTCGAAGAAGAGATCCGGCTCGACGCCCAGGACGATGACGAGCAGCAGCAGGGCGAAAAGCGGCGCCACGTCGTGCAGCGGCGCGGGGCCGACCTCGTAGTCGGTGTCGAGCCGGAACGGCCCGAACAGCGTCCGCTGCATCGCGAAGAGCAGGTAGCCCGCGACGATGACGATGCCGAACATCGCCACCGCGGTGAACACCGGTGCGCCCGAGAGCGTGCCCGAGCGGAACGCGCCGAGGAACACGAAGAACTCGGCGGCGAAGCCGGACATCAGCGGCAGCCCCATGTAGCCGAACGCGCCGCCGACGAGGATGCCGACGGTGACCGGCATCCGGTCGGCCAGCCCGGACATGTCCGTCACCATCCGGGTGTGGGTCGTGTTGTAGATGACGCCGACGGCCATGAACATCAGGCCGGAGATGAGGCCGTGGGAGATCATCTGGAACGTCGCGCCGCCGACCCCGTAGGTCGTATACGCGACGAGGCCGAGGAGTACGTACCCCATCGAGGAGACCGAGGAGTACGCGACGATGCGCTTGAGGTCCTGCTGGGCCAGCGCCAGCAGGGCGCCGTAGATGACGCTCACCACGGCGAAGATGGCGATTATCTCCGCGTACTGGGTGGCGACGTCGGCGAGCATCGTGAAGTTGAACCGCAGCAGGGCGTACGTACCCATCTTCAGGAGGACGCCCGCCAGCAGCACCGACACCGGGGTCGGGGCCTCGACGTGGGCGTCCGGCAGCCAGGTGTGGAACGGGACGACGGGCACCTTCACGGCGAACCCGGCGAACATCGCGACGAACGCGCCGGTCTTCAGCGCGCTCACGCTCGTCCAGCCGGGCGCCTGCAGCTGGTCGTTGGCCAGCGCCTGCGCGACCGTCGGCAGGTCGAACGTGTCGACGGGCAGGTTGAACACCAGCGCGACGAAGCCGATGAACATCGCCAGCGAGGCGACGTTGGTGTAGACGAACACCTTGATCGCCGCGTACTTCCGGCGAGGACCGCCCCAGACGCCGATGAGCAGGTACAGCGGGACGAGGACGGCCTCCCAGAAGACGAACCACACGAAGAAGTCGAGCGCCGCGAAGACGCCGAGCAGGCCCGCCTCCATGAACAGCACCAGCCCGTAGAACTGGGACTGGCGCTCGTCGATGGGCGTCCACGCCGAGACGATCGCGAGCGTGACGAGCACCGTCGTCAGGACGACCAGCGGCATGCTGATGCCGTCCAGACCGGTGTGCCAGTTGAGCGAGTACGCGCCCAGCGATATCCACTCGGCGGACTGCTCGAAGGCGAGTTCGCCGCCCATCAGGGCGTTGCCGGTTCCGTCGAACTGACTGTACATCACGAGGCTCCCGACGAGCGGGAGCGCGCTGATCCCGAACGCCAGTTCGCCGGCCCAGCGGTTCGGCGCGGCGAAGGTGACGAGCGAGCCGACGAACGTGACGACGATGAGTGTCTCGATCAACATTCAGAACCACCCTCCGTAGAGGCCGACGACGACGAGCAGCGCCACGAGCCCGAGCGTGAGCATGGCGGCATAGTTCGTGACCACGCCGGTCTGCACCTGCTTCAGGCGGCTCCCGGAGTCGAGGCTCACGCGGCTAACGCCGTTGACCGCGCCGTCGATGACCGTCTGGTCGAACTTGTTGGCGGCGCGGGCGATAGGCAGGGTCAGCCCCTCGGCGAGCCAGACCTGGTACTCGTCCTGGTAGTAGTTGTGTTTCAGCAGCGTGCGGATGCTGCCGAGCTTCTCGGTGTGGGGCTCGGGGTCCGGCACGTTGTACAGCGTGTGAGCGAGGAACGCGCCGGCGAGCGCGAGCCCCAGCGACAGCGCGCCGGGGAGGAACGGACCGATGTCGGACGCCTCGAAGTGCGCGGCGTCGTGGACGAGTTCCTCGTAGTGGTGGACCGACGTGACCGTCTCCTCGGGCCCGTCGAGCCACTGGTGGAGGAACTCGATGTTCGAGCCGGTGAGCTCGGCGACCGGCACCATGTTGACGAAGCCGATGAACGTCGCCAGCAGGCCGAGCACGACGAGCGGCACCTTGATCGACCAGCCGACCGCGTGCGGGTCCCGCGCGGTGTCGGATCGCGGTTCGCCGTGGAACGTCAGGAACACCATCCGGAAGGTGTAGAACCCGGTGAAGAAGACGGCGACGAGACCCATCGCGTACGCGCCGAGCAGCAGCGGCTGGTTCCCGAGGCCGTAGTGGAGCGCCTCGAACAGGATTTCGTCCTTGCTCCAGAAGCCCGAGAACGGGACGATGCCCGCGAGCGCGAGCGAGCCCGCGAGGAACGTGTAGTAGGTGACGGGTGCCTCGTCCTTCAGGCCGCCCATCTCCCACATGTCCTGCTCGTGGTGCATCAGCACGATGACCGACCCCGACCCGAGGAACAGCAGCGCCTTGAAGAAGGCGTGGTTCATCAGGTGGAAGGACCCGGCGACGAAGCCGCCGGCCCCGAGGCCGAGCATCATGTATCCGTACTGCGATATCGTCGAGTACGCGAGCACGCGCTTGATGTCGTCCTTGACGACGCCCATCGTCGCCGCGAACAGGGCGGTGAAGCCGCCCACGAACGCGATGAACGTGAGCACCGTCGGGCTCAGCGCGTAGAAGCCGTACATCCGGGCGACGAGGTAGACGCCGGCCGCGACCATCGTCGCCGCGTGGATGAGCGCGGAGACCGTCGTCGGGCCCTCCATCGCGTCGGGGAGCCAGGTGTGCAGCGGGTACTGCGCGGACTTGCCGATGACGCCGCCCAGCACGAGCATGCCCAGCAGCGCGACCCAGGCCTGCTCGCCGAGACCGAGGAACGTCGTCATCGCGTCCGTCTCGCCGTCGACGAGCGCGTGTTCGGCGAGCACCGGGAACGACTCCTGGCCGGCGAACTGCGCCGTGCCGAACGTGGCGATGATCCCGACGACGCCGATGAGGAAGAAGTAGTCACCGAAGCGGGTGACCAGGAACGCTTTCTTGGCCGCGCTCGCCGCGCTCTCGGTGCGGAACCAGAAGCCGATGAGCAGGTACGAGCAGAGCCCGACCAGCTCGAAGAACATGAACGCCATCAGCAGGTTGCTGGCGTAGACGAACGCCAGCATGCTGAAGGTGAACAGGCCGAGTTCGGCGTAGTACCGCGGGAGGCCCGTCTCGCCCTCGTCGTTCATGTAGCCCAGGCTGAACACGTGGACCAGGAACGCGACCAGGCTGACGATGACGAGCATCATCGCCGACAGCGGGTCGATGAGGATGCCGAAGGAGAGGGAGAGCTCCTCTGCGGCGACCCACGTGAACAGGTCCGGCTCGTTGTACACTTCGCCGCCGCTCACGGTGAGGAACGCCCACAGCGACAGCAGCAGCGACCCGCCCGTGGCGGCGATTCCGGCGAACGCCCCCTTCTTGGGCATGTAGCTGCCCACGGAGAGCGCGATCAGGAACGATACGAACGGAAGCAACGCGATCGCGGGCGCGTATTCGAACATGTAGTTACCACCTCATCGTTGCCGCTTTGGTTACGTCCACGTCCTGGAAGTTGCGGTAGAGGACGAGGATGATGCCGATACCGACGGCGACCTCCGCGGCGGCGAGCGCCATCGTGAACAGGCTGAACACCTGTCCGGTGAGGTTGCCGTGCTGGAACGAGAACGCGATGAAGTTGATGTTGGCCGCGTTCAGCATCAGCTCGACCGACATCAGGAACATCAGCGCGTTCCGCCGCGTGAGAATGCCGAACAGCCCGATGCAAAACACCGCGGCCGACAGCACGAGGTAGTACTCGACCGGCACCGCCATCAGAGCTCACCCCCCGGTTGCCCCCCTTCGGGCGCCGTCTCCTCGTCGTCGGCTTCCGAGCGCAGCGGGTTCACGACCTCGCCGCCCTCCTCGCGCTTGGCGAGCATGATCGAGCCCTCGAGCGCGGCGTCCAGCGCGATGCCGATGACGATAAGCGACACGAGGAAGCCCTCGGCGGGGACGGTCTGGAGCGTCGTCAGGTCGAACATCGCGTACCCGATGTTCTCGGTGATGCTCTCGCCGGCCGGGAACCCCGCCGCGTTGCCGAACGACGCGTTCAGGAAGACGTACGCGAAGACGGCGAACAGTGCGACCGCCCCCAGGCCGGGGAGGAGGTCCCTCCCCAGCCGCAGATCCGGTCCGTCGTTCATGTCTCGGCCACCTCCCGCGGCTGTTGTTCGCGCGTGAGCATCACGGCGAACGTGATCAGGATGAGGACCCCGCCCACGTAGACGAGGACCTGCATCGCTGCAAGGAACTCCGCTTGCAGCATCACGTAGTGCACCGCGACGCTGAGCAGCGCGACGCCGAGCAGTAGTGCGGAGTGCCACACGTCCCGCATCAGCACGACGCCGAGACTGCTCGCCACCGTGATAGCGGCGAACAGCGCGAACGCGATGGTCTCGTATGGTGCCATTGCTATAACCTCTCGGCGGATGCCCTTTCAAGATTTCGAGACGGCTACGACGGGCCAGAACCGATAGTCGGGATTCTCAGGATATCTCGCCTGATTTTTCGAGTTGTGTTACCGAGGATCATACGCGCCGCCGAAGCGGCTCGCTGGCAGGTAACGCGCGAGAAAAAGGTCAGAACGCTACTGGTAGTCGAGTTCGCCCTCGCCCTCGCCGATCCAGGCGCCGCGGTCCGGTTCGCGGGATTCGAGCGGGTCGATGTCCTTGTACCACGGGACGTTCTTCAGCTGCTCCTTGTTGTACACCAGGTCGTCCTTGGTATCGCCCGTGAACTCGAAGTTTTGGGTGAGCAGGATGGCGTCGACCGGACAGACCTCCTCGCAGAGCCGGCAGTAGATGCACTGCCCGATGTGGAGGTTGTACTGCTCGGCGTTGCGCTGTTCGTCGGTGACGATCTGGATAGTGTCGTTGGGGCAGACGTTCTCGCACTGCCGGCACCAGATGCACCGCTCCTGGCTGAACTTGTGTACCCCGCGGAATCGCGGACTGACCTCCGGCGCGGTCTCGGGGTACTCGACGGTGAACGTGTTCCCGTCGAGCGCGTGTTTCATCGTCGTCGCCATGGATTTCAGGAGTCCGATCATACTATCACTCCCACGATGATGGCCGTGAGCACCAGGTTCGCGAAGCTCAGTACGAGCATGCCTTTCCAGCCGATCTGGATAAGCTGATCGATGCGGACGCGCGGGATGGCCGAGCGGAACCACTGGGTCAGCAGGAAGACGGCCCAGATCTTGATGATGAACCAGACGATGCCCGGCAGGATCGGGCCCGCGGGACCGCCGAGGAACAGCGTCGCGATGATGGCGCCGCCGAGGAAGATGTGCAGGAACTCGCCGAGGTAGAACAGGACGAAGTAGACGCTCGAGTACTCCGTCTGGTACCCGGCGATGATCTCCGTCGGCGCTTCGGGCGTGTCGAACGGGTTACGCCCGACCTCCGCGAGGTTCGCGACCACGAACAGCACGAACGCGAACGGGTTGACGAACGCGAACCACGACGGGATGGTCAGGCCAGCGACCGTCAGCAGCGGCTCGGCCTGCACCTCGACGATAGTGGACATCCGGAGCGAACCGGTGAAGATGACCACCGACGCCGCCGTGATGACCAGCGGGATCTCGTAGGCGATGTTCTGCGCGATGGCGCGCAGACCGCCGAGCAGCGAGTACTTGTTCGCGGACGCGTAGCCGCCCATCGCCAGCCCGATGCTCGCGATGCCGGCGACGGCGAAGACGTACGCGAGGCCGACCTCGGGGTCGGCGAGGTGGATGCCGTTCCCCATCGGGATGACGGCGAAGCCGAGAAGCGCCGAGGACGCGACGACGATCGGCGCGAGGTCCCACGCCGGCCGGTCGACGTTCTCGGGGACGATGAGCTCCTTCGACAGCAGGCGGACGGCGTCGGCCACGATGATGAACAGGCCGAACGGCCCGATGCGGTTGACGGCGATGCGGTCCGTGAACGCGGCGGTGATCTTCCGCTTGGCCCACGGGCCGGCGACGCCGGTCATCGCCAGCATCAGGTTGCCGACGAGGAAGGCCGCGAGGAAGGTCGCGACCAGGTCGCCGGCCATCCCGAACTGGTTGAGGCCGAGCAGGTCGCCGACCCGCTCGGGCAGCAGGGTCTTCTGCTGGGCGATCATCAGCGGTCCACCTCCCCGAGGATGATGTCGAGGCTACCGAGCGAGGCGATCATGTCTGCGATGTACTCGCCGTTGGCCATCTCCGGGAGCACGGAGAGGTTGTGGAAGCAGGGGCTGCGGATCTTGAACCGGGCGGGCTTGTCCGTGCCGTCGCTCCGGATGTAGATGCCGAGCTCGCCCTTCGCACCCTCGACCGCGCGGTAGATCTCCGTGTCCGGGTCGGGCTTGAGCGTCCGCGGGACGTTGCTCTGGATGGTGCGTTCCTCCTCCGGCCAGTCCTCGAGCAGGTCGATACACTGCTCGATGATCCGCGCGGACTGCTCGACCTCCTGCAGCCGGACGAGGACGCGGCTGTAGTTGTCGCAGCCGTCCTCGGTGACGACGTCCCAGTCGAGTTCGTCGTAGTAGCCGTACGGGTCGTCGCGGCGCAGGTCGTAGTCGATGCCGGACCCGCGGGCGACCGGCCCCGTCGCGCCGTAGGACTTGGCGACCTCCGGTTCGAGGATCCCCGTGTCGATACAGCGCGACTGGAAGATCTCGTTGCCCGTCAGCAGGTCGTGGTACTCCTCCAGCGCCCCCGGCAGGTCGTCGAGGAAGTCCCGCGTCTTCTCGAAGAAGTCCTCGCGGGGCTCCGGCAGGTCCCAGGCGACGCCGCCGAGCCGGAAGTAGTTGAACATCATGCGCTGGCCGGTCAGGTCCTCCAGGATCGTCTGGACCTTCTCCCGGTCGCGCATGGCGTACATGAAGATGGCGGTGAAGTCGCCGTACACGTCGAGCGCGAACGTGCCGACCGCGAGCATGTGGCCCGCGATGCGGCACAGCTCCGCGCCCATCGTCCGAATGACCTGCGCGTACTCCGGCACGTCGAGGTCCGCGAGGTCCTCCGCTGCGCGCGCGTACGCCCACTCGTTGAGTAGGCCGGCCGAGGAGTAGTCCCAGCGGTCGGGGTACGGCATGATCTGGTGGCGGTACGTCCCCTGCTGGGCCATCTGCTCCTCGCAGCGGTGGAGGTAGCCGATGTCGGGTTCGACGTCGGCGACCGTCTCGCCGTCGAGCGTCGCTTCGAGGTGGAGGACGCCGTGGGTCGCCGGGTGGTGCGGCCCGATGTTGACGAACATCGTGTCGGACTCGGCGTCCTTGTGATCCTCCTCCAGCGGGTTCGCGTGCTCCTCGAAGGTGACGATCTGGGGCTTCTCCTGGTCGAAGTCCTTCGCCAGGGGGTGACCCGTCCACGTCTCCGGCAGGAGGATGCGGCGCAGGTCGGGGTGCCCCTCGTAGTCGATACCGACGAGGTCGTACGCCTCGCGCTCGTGCCAGTCGGCCGTGCGGTAGACGGGCTCTGCCGACTGACTGACGGGGTCGTTCTTCGTCGTCGGCACGACGACGCTGACCTCCTGGGTCGGGTCGTCGTACTTCTTGAGGTGGTAGATCGACTCGTACCGGTCCTCGTACTCCTGTGCGGTCACGCAGGAGAGGTGGTCGAAGCCGGCCTCGTCGCGCAGGGCGAACAGCGCGTCCTGCACCTCGTCGGGCCGGACGACGAAGCCCTCCGCGTTCAGGTGGGACTCGCGGTCGATCGCCGTCTCGCCGAGCAGCTCAGCGAGCGCGTCGTAGTCGACGCCGTCGGCGACTTCGAGGTCACCTTCGGGTTCTTTCTGCGTGCTCATGGCGAATCAGCCCAGTTGTAGCGCATGACGAGCGTCTCCTCGTCGATCTCCTTCGCGAGTTCGTCGACGATCTCGTCCTGATCCAGGTCGGCGAACTGCTCGAGTTCGTACGGCTTCACCGTCACCGGCGCGGACTCGCCGTTGGCGACGCGCTCCTGCAGCTTGGCGACGCCGTAGACGAGCGCCTCGGGGCGGGGCGGACAGCCAGGGACGTGGATGTCGACCGGGATGACCTCCTCCGCGCCCTTCACGACGTTGTACCCCTCCTGGAACGGGCCGCCGGAGATGGTACACGAGCCCATGCCGACGACGAACTTCGGCTCGGGCATCTGGTCGTAGACGCGCTTCATCCGGGGGGCGAACTTCGAGACGATCGTCCCCGGCACGATCATCACGTCGGCCTGCCGCGGCGAGGCGCGCGGGACGCCCGCCCCGAAGCGGTCCAGGTCGTGTTTGACCGCGTACGTGTGCATCATCTCGATGCTGCAGCAGGCGATGCCGAACTGGAGCATGAACATGGAGGACCCCCGCACCCAGTTCATGAACTTGTCGAACTTCGTGAGGATGAACGGCGACGAGCCGAACGCCTCCCGCAGCTTCGAGTTGAAGCGGTCGTCGACGCCCTCGCCCATGCGGGCCTCGCGCGTCTTGTTCTGCGGCGCTGTGCTCCCGACGATCGACTCCCGCGGTTTATCGCTGCTCATTGGTTACACTCCGTGTTTGCTGGGGGCTCCGCGCCCACTCGACTGCGCCGTTGCGCCAGGCCCACGCGAGCGCGACGACGAGGATGCCGATGAACACCAGCATCGGCGCGAGAACCTGCATCAGGCTGGCCCCGCCTTCGAGCGCGTTCCGGTACATGACCGTCCACGGGAAGATGAGGACGGTCTCGATGTCGAAGACGACGAACAGCAGAGCGACCATGTAGTACTGGATGTTGAACCGGATCCGCGTCGTCCCCGTCGGGATCTCGCCGCTCTCGTAGGTGGCGCGTTTACTGTCTTCCGGGACGCTCGGCCGGAGGAGACTCGACACCGCCATCATTCCGAGCGGAATGAGTAGTCCCACCAGACCCAGCGCGCCGACTGCTATCCACTGGTTCATTCTCCGTAACGTCCTGAGGTTAGAAACGCACCCATATAAGGGTTGATTCTTGCGTTTTTGCGAGCGTTCGCGGCCATCGCGGCAGCTACGGCGGCTATCCGGATCTCACCCGCCGCGCAGGGTCGCGGGCGGGCGGTTTCGCGGCTGGTCCGTCAGGCGTCCCGTTCGCGGAACCCGGGCGTGCCGAGTTCGTGCAGGTCGCGTGACACCTCGCCGACGGACTGCTGGAGGCCGTCGTGGTACTCGACGAGGCGCTCGCGGAGTTCGTCGTGCTCGCGCGCGAGCATCTGCGCCGCCGACAGCGCCGCGTTGAACGACTTACCGGCGTCCACGGCGACCAGCGGCGCGCCCGTCGGCATCCCGATGACGGAGTCGACGGACTTCTCCTGGACGGGGACGCCGACCACGGGAACGGGGTATGCGATGGAGGCGGTCATGTTGGGAAGGTCGGCCGACTTCCCGCCCGCCCCGGCGATGATGACGTCGATCCCGCGGGCCTCGGCCGTCTCCGCGTAGGCGTACATCAGTTCCGGCGTCCGGTGAGCCGAGGTGACGTACGTCTCGAACGTGAACCGGGACTCCGGCGGGTCGTCGTAGTCGGTCACCTCCTCGAAGCCGAGCTCGGTCAGCGCGTCGTACGCGCCGGGGTCGTCCTCGGTGCCCATCATCACGTCGAGGTCCGAGTCGCTCCCCATCACGATGCCCACGTCGGGCGTGTCCTCGGAGTCGCGGTCGCGGTCGGCCTCGGCTTCGAGCGATGCGATCAGGTCGGAGACGGAGTCTGCCTGTGTCATGGTCGTGGTGGTCAGGTCGGTGGCGCCGGCCGTCAGGAGTCGAACGTCAGTCCGTCGCGCACGTCGCGGGCCTTCGCGAGCAGTTCGTCGGGGTCGCCGCCGTCCTCGACGGCGGTGACGTGGCCCATCTTCCGAAGGGGGTACACCTCGCGTTTGCCGTACCAGTGGAAGCCGACGGCGGGGGTCGCGAGCGCCTCGTCGACCCCGTGGAGTTCGGCCGTCTGTCGCTCGTCCACGTCCTCAGAATCCGAGGGATTCTGATGTGCTCGCGAATCTTTCGATTCGCGAACGTCGCCGAGGATATTCGCCATCGCCGTCGTCGCGCGCAGCTCAGTCGCGCCGAGCGGCCGGCCCGTCACGGCGCGGACGTGCTGTTCGAACTGCGAGGTGAGCGCGCCCTCGATGGTCCAGTGCCCGGAGTTGTGCGGGCGCGGGGCGATCTCGTTGACGAGGATCTCGCCCTCGCCGTCTCCCGGCTCGCTCGCCTCGAACAGCTCGATCCCGTACACGCCGCGGCCGTCGAGGAACTCCAGTACGTCGCGGGCCACCGCCTCGGCGCGCTCGCGCACCGCGTCGCTCGTCCGCGCCGGGACGACCGTCTCGCGGAGGATCTCCTCCTCGTGGACGTTCTCGCCGACGGGGAACGTCGCGACCTCGTCGTCGCCCTTCACGCCGATGACCGAGACCTCGCGCTCGAAGTCCACGAGCTCCTCGACCATCGCGCCGCCCTCGCCGGCGCCGACGGCGTCGAGGACGGCCTCGGCCTCGTCCGGGTCCTCGACCGGCGCGTTGCCGCGACCGTCGTAGCCGCCGGTGCGGGCTTTCACCATGGCGGGCGCACCGAGGTCGTCGAGGGCGTCCCGCAGGTCGTCGGCGTCGTCGGCGCGGCGGAACGCGGGCACCGGGATCCCGGCCTCGGCCAGTTCGCGCTTCTGAACGAGCTTGTCCTGGATCGTCCGGAGCGTGTCCGGCGAGGGGTGGACCGGAACGCCGGCTTCCTCGCCGACCGTCTCCAGCAGGTCGGGGTCCGTGAGTTCGATCTCGAAGGTGAGGAAGTCGGCGCGGTCGGCCAGTTCGCGCACCGCGTCCGGGTCGTCGAAGTCGCCGACGATCTGGTCGCGGGCGACGGGCGATGCGGGGCAGTCCGGCGTCGGGTCGAGCACGACGAGTTCGACGCCGAGCGGCGCGGCGGCCTCGGCCATCATCCGTCCGAGCTGGCCGCCGCCGACCACGCCCAGCGTCGGTCCTGGCGTCGAGAGCGGCGAAGTCATCCTGTGAGCGGCCGTTTCGCCCGCCGTCGCTTAAGGGTTACCACATCGGGATCGACGGCAGGCCAGCCTACAACTGTCTGGGCGTGGTACGCCGTCCGAATGGTCGAGACACTCGTTCAGGCGCTCACGTACACGATGATGGCCGTCGTGGCAGCGCTCGTCGGCGGGCTGGTCGCGGTGTATCGACCGCCGAGCCCGCAGATGGAGAGCAACGTCCAGCACTTCGCCGCTGGCGTCGTGTTCGCCGCCGTCGCCGCGGAACTGCTCCCGGACATCCACACCCGGGCACCGGGCGTGGTCGTCGTCGGGTTCGCGATCGGCGTCGCGACGATGCTCGGTATCCACCGCCTCAGCAAGACCATCGAGAAGCGGGACATCGGCGGCCGCGCGGCGGGGGCGGCGGGCCTGCTCATCACCGTCGGCATCGACATGCTGATCGACGGCGTGCTGATCGGCGTGACGTTCCTGACAGAGGCGGCCACCGGGATCCTCCTCGCCGTGGCGCTCGCCATCGAGGTGCTGTTCCTCGGCGTCGCCGGCGTCATCGCGCTCCCGAAGAAGATGGGGACGGCGAGGAAGATGGCAGTGCCGGTCGGGTTCGGCCTCCTCCTTTTGGCCGGCGTGACCCTCGGGACGTACGCCTTCGACGGGGTCACGGGGGCGCCGGTCGCGCTCGTGCTGGCGTTCGGGTCGGCCGCGCTCCTCTATCTCGTGACCGAGGAACTGCTCGTGAAGGCCCAGAAGGTGCCGGAGACGCCGACATCGACCACGCTGTTTTTCGTCGGGTTCCTGGTCATCTTCCTCCTCGACATGCTGCACTGACGCCCCGGTGCGGTCCGTCGGGGCGATTCGACCTCACGAGCCGCCCTCTACGGCCTCGAGGTCGACGTAGATCACGATCTCCGTCCCGGGCGCGGTGAGTTCGTACGTCCGCGACTCGTAGCCCTCGGCGACCTCGTCGACGAGCGCGCGGTTGCCGGCGCGCGTGACGATCACGGGCGGCGACTCGGCCTCCACCGTCCGGGCGAGTTCGGACTCGTTGTCGGCGCTCGCCGCGGTCGCGTCGTGGGCCTCGAAGTACCAGGGGAGGGGGAGGCGGTTGTACCAGTTCGAGTTGTCCTCCACGAGGAACCCGTTCTCGCCGGTCGCGTTCTCCACCGGGAGCGCGACGGCGCGGCTCTCGTTGTCGACGTGGAAGAACTCGCCGTAGTACAGCACGTCGAGGCCCTCGTTCGCCTCGGCCGCCGCGCCCGCGTCGGCGAGCGTCCCCTTCATCTCCCCGGCCGGCTGGCCGTACTGGACCATCGGGTTGTCCGGGGACTGCGGCGCGACGTGCGCGTAGTGGACGCCGCCGCCGGCGACGCCGACGACGGTGACGAGCAGGAGGAACGCCGTGAGTCCCGCACTCAGCGGGTCGTCGTCCGCGATCGCCTCCGCGCCCCAGCGGTAGACGAGCGCGAGGCCGACTGCGGCGGGGACGGCGAGCGGGACGACGATATGGACCATCGTCCAGGCGGCCTTCGTCGCGCTGACGATGGGGTAGAAGACGACGCTCGCGCCGCCCCAGTACGCCGCGAGCGCGACGAGGTCGCGGGGGCCGTCCGCGGCGTAGCGGTCGGCGAGGAAGCCCACCACCGCGAGCGCGACGAGCGGGCCCGCGGCGACGAGCAGGGTTTCGAAGTAGTACACCAGCCACGAGACGTAGGGGTGGCTCAACTGGACGCCGCTGGTCCAGAAGCCCACCCTCTCCCAGGTGCCGAGCAGCGCGGCGTCGAGGACGGCCGGCAGGAGCGTCGGGTCGCCGAGGGCGTTGCCGAGCGTCGCCTCGCCGGGGTCGTCGCCCCGCGGCGCGTAGAACAGGACGAGCACCGCGACGACCTCGACGAGCGCCAGCGCGACCGGCCCCGTCCAGTACCGCAGTTCGTCGGCGTGGCTCGCGCCCGCCGAGCGGAGGTAGTCGGCCCAGTCCGTCCGCCCCTCGTCCGCCGGTGCGGTCGCCGTCTCGCCGCCGTCGGCCGACGGTTCCGCGGCGTCACCGTCCTCCGGCGATACCGCTTTGTCGCCGCCCGCGTCGTCCCCGCCTTCCCCGTCGGTGGCGCGGAGGATCCGGTGGTCGACGAGGAGGAGCGCCGCCCCGGCCCACGCGAGCAGGTACAGCAGGGCGTTCTCCTTGGTCGTCAGTCCGAGCGCCAGCGCAGCCGCGCCGGCGTAGAGGTGCGGCGGCGAGCGCAGGTCGTAGGCACGGACGAGAAAGCCGAGCGCGAACAGCATGAACGCGGCGACGAGCACGTCGTTGCGCGCGAACCGGGAGTAGTACAGCAGGATCGGGTTCAGCGCGAGGAAGAAGCCGAGCGCGACCGTCTCGTCGTCGGCCAGTCGACCGCGGAACAGCAGGGCGGCGAGGGGGAGGACGCCGCCGACCAGCGCGACGACCAGGCGGGCCGCGAAGTCGGAGGGGCCGAGCAGCCCGAACAGCGCCTCGTTCACGTGAAAGAGGAACGGGCCGTGCAGCGCCGGGTCGTACGCCCACGCGCCAGAGTCGGCGTAGCGAAGGGTCGCGTAGCCGAGTCGCCCCTCGTCCCAGTGGGCGACGCGGGACCCCAGCGCGACGAGGCGGGCGGCCAGCGCGAGGACTGCGAGGGCGACGACCGCCTGCATCGTCCGGTCCCCAGGGCGGTTGCGGACGGCGGGGGAGGGGTCGGCCGTCCCGCCGGCAGGATCGTCTGTCATCGTCACTGTGAGCGTAGCCCGGGGTTGAAACTCTTTATATCGCGGACCGGTCCGCGCGGCCGGATCCGCGGTCCGACGCGGCGACGTCGCTCCGTTCGCGGAGCGGGAGTCGCCGAGACGCGGTCCTGACGCGGGTCGGCCCGCTCCCGGTCGGAACGGCAGGCCTTATGTTCGCCGTCGCGGAATCGGGGAGTATGGTAACGCTCGGACTGGTGGTCGCGGAGTTCAACGCCCCGATCACCGAGCAGATGGAGGAGTCGGCCCGCGAGGCGGCCGACGAACTGGGCGCGGAGGTCGCGGAGACGCTCCGGGTCCCCGGCGCGTACGACTCGCCGCTGGCCGCCGACCGACTGGCGCGCAGGGACGACGTCGACGCGGTGGCGGTCGTCGGGGCGATAATCACCGGCGACACGGACCACGACCAGAAGATCGCCGAGGCGGCCTACGGCCGGCTCACCGACGTGAGCCTCGACCGCGACACGCCGGTCGCGCTCGGCATCTCCGGTCCCGGCATGACTCCCGACGAGGCCCGAGCGCGTACCGACAACGGCGCGAAGGCGGTCGAGAGCGCCGTCCAACTCGCCGAGGAACTATAACATGTCCATGGACTTCGCAGACCGCGTCGAACGAGTCGAACCGAGCGCGACGCTCGCGATCAGCAACAAGGCCTCCGAACTCGAGGCCGACGGCGTCGACGTCGTCGACCTGAGCGTCGGCGAACCGGACTTCGACACGCCGGAGAACATCGTCGAGGCCGGCAAGGAAGCGATGGACGCCGGCCACACCGGCTACACCACGTCGAACGGCATCCCCGAACTCCGGGACGCCATCGCCGAGTACCTGCAGGAGGACTGTGGCCTCCACTACGAGCGCGAGAACGTCATCGTCACGCCCGGCGGGAAGCAGGCGCTGTTCGAGACGTTCCAGTCGCTGATCGACGACGGGGACGAGGTCGTCCTGCTGGACCCCGCGTGGGTGTCCTACGAGGCGATGGTGAAGCTGTCGGACGGCACCGTCTCGCGCGTCGACACCGCGCAGCACGACTTCCAGCTAGAGCCGGCCCTCGACGACCTCGAAGCCACCGTCTCCGACGAGACTGAACTGCTCGTCGTCAACTCGCCGGGCAACCCCCACGGCGCGGTGTACTCCGAGGCCGCGCTGGAGGGCGTCCGCGACCTCGCCGTCGAGCACGACGTCACCGTCATCTCTGACGAGATCTACCGCGAGATCACCTACGGCGTCGACCCGGTCAGTCTGGGGACGCTCGACGGGATGGAGGATCGCACGGTCACGATCAACGGCTTCTCCAAGGCGTACTCGATGACCGGGTGGCGGCTGGGCTACGTCGCCGCGCCGGAGGAGCTGATCGACCAGGCCGGGAAGCTCCACTCGCACTCGGTCTCCTGCGCCGTCAACTTCGTCCAGCACGCCGGCGTCGAGGCCATCCGCAACACGGACGAGGCGGTCGCCGAGATGGCCGAGGCGTTCGAGGAGCGCCGCGACATGCTCGTCGACCTGCTCGCCGACCACGGCGTCGACGTCGCCGTCCCCGACGGCGCGTTCTACATGATGCTTCCCGTCGACGACGACGACACGGCGTGGTGCGAGGGCGCGATCGAGGACGCCCACGTCGCGACGGTCCCGGGGAGCGCCTTCGGCACGCCGGGCTACGCCCGTATCTCCTACGCCAACAGCAAGGAGCGCCTCCGCGAGGCCGTCGACCGCCTCGTCGAGGAAGGGTACCTGTAGCGCCGACCCGTCCTCACCGTTTTTCGCCGCTGGTTACCCACCGCATCACCGCCAGGAGCCCCGCCGCCGCGCCGGGGACGCTGAACCCGGACTGGCCGGTCGATGCGGACTCGCCAGTGTCGTCGTCTCCGTCGGTCGCGTTCTCGTCGGTCGCGTCGTCGCCTTGCGTACGGGTTCCGTCGCCGTCTTCCCCCTCTTCCGCCGGTTCGATCCGGAAGACGACGCCCGTTTCGCCCTCGGGCGCGAGTTCGAGGCTCGTCAGCGCGTAGAGCCGGCCGTCGGCGTCGCGGCCGAGCGAGAGGAGGTACCGGTCGAGCGACCCCGACACCGGCACGAGTCGTTCGACCGCCCACTGCCCCTCACCGTCCTCGGGCGGCGTCGCGGCGAACAGCGTCCCCGAGGGGTTTCCGAACGAGGCGCTGAAGTCGCCGAAGACGAACCGTCCCTCCAGCGCCGGAACCGCCCCGGTCTCGGCGAGGTAACCCCCGACGGTGGAACTGCCCACCGACTCCCCGTCTGCCCGCTGCGGGTACTCGATGACCGGGTCGACGAGGGGTTCGCCGCCGCGGACGTCCTCCGGGGTCGCGTCGGGACAGTCGTCCGGCGGGTCGGTCGGGCTGTCGGGACTGAAACAGCGGCTCCCCTCCTTCACGTTCCACCCGTAGTTGCCGCCCTTCTCGACGAGGTTCACCTCCTCGAACAGCTCCTGGCCGGCGTCGGCGACGAACAGGCGACCCTCCGAGTCGAACGAGATCCGCCAGGGGTTGCGCAGCCCCCACGCGTAGTACTCGTCGAGGCCCTCCTCGCCGACGAGCGGGTTGTCGTCGGGAACGGCGTACGGATCGGCATCGCCGTCCACGTCGATCCGCAGTATCCCTCCGAGCAGGTTCTCCGTCACGTCCTGCCCGTTGCCACCTGCGTTCTCGTCGTACCAGTCGTCGACGTGGCCCCGCCCCGTGTCGTTCGCAGCACCGCCGTCACCCGTCGCCACGTAGAGGTAGCCGTCGGGGCCGAACGCCACCGCGCCGGCGTTGTGGTTGCCCTGCGGCTGCGGTATCTCCATCACGGTCCGCTCGCTGTCGGGGTCGATGCGCTCGCGGTCGTCGCCCGCGCGGAACTCCGAGAGGACGAACGTGTGGCTGTAGCCGCTCGGCGTCCCCTCGCGCGGCTCCGCGCTGTACCTGACGAACAGGCGGCCGTTGTCGGCGAACGCGGGGTGGAACGCCGCTCCAAGTAGCCCTTGCTCGCCGAACCCCGTGATCGCGTCGCGCAGGTCCAGAAACGGCTCGTCGCGGAGCCCGTCCGGACCGTGCACCCGGACGAGGCCGATCTGGTCGACGACGAAGCGGCGGTCCCGGTCCTCGTTCGCCACCTCGAAGCCCAGCGGCGCGGTCAACCCCTCGGCGACCGGTTCGAGCGCGACGGTCGGCCCGTCCGGGATCGGTTCGCCCTCCTGCGGCCTGCCGAAACCTGGGAGGCGGCTACAGCCCGCCAGCGACCCGCTCGCGCCCGCCAGCGCGACGGACCGGAGGACCGCCCGTCTCGACGGTCGGTTTATCACACTCAGCGTACGGACCGAAGGGAGTAGTGCTTTGGCGTCGGCTCGGTCGCGTTCGCGCCGCTCAGGGCCGCATCTCCTGCAACACCGGTATCTCCTCGATCGTCTCCTCGTCTAGCACGTCCCAGTCGATCCCCGTCGGGCGGTCGTACTCGCCGGTCGTCTCGATCGTTCGCTCCGGCGTCACGACGTAGTCCATCGGCACGTCGTGCGCCGAGGTCGGCAGGGCCTCGTCCGACACCTGAATCTCGTGGACCGTCGTCGCGACGGTGACGTCGTCGACGAGGCCGAGTTCGCGCAGGACGGCGAACTCCAGGTCGCTGTACCCCTCGCCCTTCCCGATCCGCGCGCCGCGGTCGTCGACGACGACGCTCCCGCTCACGACGAAGTCGACGGGGTCCATCTCGTCGGGAGCGACCTGCACGCCGAGCTCCGACGACCCCGAGATCGTCGTCGCGGTGTCGTAGTCGTCGATGTGCACGGGGTCGAGTTCGAGGAAGCACTCCTCGTCGCGCAGGCGCGGGACGGCCATGTACACCGTCTTGCCCGCTTCGAGGGCGCGCCGGCGGACGGGCCGCTGGGGAGAGTCGGGATTGGCCTTGACCGCGTCGGCCGCTCGCCACTCGTCCAGTTCGGCCAGGCGGTCGGCCGCCTCGTCGGCTCCTGCAAAGTTGGGGATGCGGCCGTGCGGCGGGAAGGGAAACCGCGCGTCGCCGCTCTCCTCCAGTTCGTCCCAGACCCGCTCGCGGAGCGACTGCTTGTCCATACCGACCCGTCCGGTTCCGGCCTAATAGAACGTCGCCGTTCGGAGCGCCGGCCGGCCGTCACTCGGTCCGACACTGAGCGCTGAACTCCGGATCCCCACTCTCGACGGTCGCTTCGACGAGGTAGTCGTTGCAGTCGTTCGGGTTCCACGTGGTGCCCCGCTGGCTCCCCGCGACGTCGATGGTCACCTCGTGACGCTCGTCGGTCGGGCGGAAGGTCGCGACCATCTCGACCCACCGCTCGCGGTTCGCGGGGAGGACGCCGAAGAAGCTGTTGGTCGCGTCGTCGCCCTGCCGAACGACGACCTCGTACTCCCGTTCTGCGTCGTCCCGGTTCCTGAGGCGGACGGTGACCGTCGCCTCCGGGACGGCGGTCGTCGTGGCCGTCGAGTCGTTCGTCTCGCCGCCGCTCTCCTCGTCGCCGGTCGAGAACTCGGCGCACCCCGCGAGGGCCGCGCCGAGACCGGCGCCCGAGAGCGAGAGGATCCGGCGCCTGCCGACGCCCGGCTCCGAGCTACGGTCTGTCACGTCGGAACCGACGGCGTCGATCGGAAAAACGGTTCGGACCGAAGCGGGCTCGAACTGCCGCGATCGTGGCTCAGCCGCGCTCTTCGAGGATCCGGTCGATGATCCGGCCGGTCGACAGCAGTTCGCCCTCGAACCGGGGCTCTCGACCCGACGCCCGCCGGACCTCGCAGTCGATGCCGCGCCGGTGGAGTTCGTCCTCGATGGCCGCCTCGTCGTGGTGCTGGTCGTGACCGAGGACGATGTAGTCCGGATCGATCTCCTCGATCGGGACGAAGATGTCCTCGCGGTGGCCCAGTCGCGCGCGGTCGACTATCTCCAGTGCGTCGACCATGTCGCGGCGCTGGCGGTCCGGGAGCACGGGTTTCGCCTTGTGCGTGACGTTCTCCCGCCTGGCGATGATGACGTGTAGCTCGTCTCCGAACGTCGCCGCCTCCCGGAGGTAGTGGACGTGGCCCGGGTGGAGCAGGTCGAAGGTCCCCTGTGCGATCGCTTTCGTCATGTAGGTCCTCTCATCGTCGTCGGTCGTTGTCGTCGCGTCGCAGTTCGTCGTCGATGTCCATCTGCGTGAAGTCGAAGAACTCCTGCGCGTCCGGGACGGACACGTCGATGACGTCCAGGTCCCGGGGGTCGCCCTGACTGTCGAACGCCTTCCAGTCGTCGCGGCCGTACGGCGCGCCGATGATGATGTGCACCTCGCCGGAGCCGAACGTCCGCAGGTCCGCGTCGCTCGGGCGGAGGACGCCGTTCGGGTGCGAGTGGACGGAGCCGAGCGACTGCACGTCGTTCGGCTTCATGCTCGTTTTCACCGTCGCGCTGACGCTGTTGGCTTCGGTCCCCGGGATCACCACCACGTCGGTGATGACGGTGCCGTCCCGGTCCAGTCCGAGGTCGCGGGCGTCGGTCCCCCGGAGAAAGCCCATGTACTCGTTCGGGTGCGTGTCCTCAGAGGCCTCCAGCGCGAACTCCAGCGTTTCGCGGGCGATCCCGAGGAGTTCGCTCGACCGGAACAGCGACCCGAACAGTCCCATGTGCTCACCTCGGGGGCTCCGGATCCTAAACGTTCCGGATGCGAAGCGGATGTTGATAAGGGTTTTACCCGGGCGCTTCGAAGTACGTGCCAAGATGACCGCTGACGATGCCGGACGCGAGAGCGCCGGCGACACGACCGTCTACGATCTAGCGCCGGACTGCACGATAGATGCCGTCGAGGAGGACGAACTGTATCTCGCGACCGTCAACGGCGTCGTCGACTACGGCGTCTTCGTCGACCTCTCCGAGCACGTCTCCGGGCTTGTCCACGAGTCGAACCTCTCCGGGACGTACGCCGTCGGCGACGAGTTCGTCGTCGAGCTCGACCAGATCCGCGAGAACGGCGACGTCGCGTTCGCCGCCGCCGAGGTCGACGACTACGTCGTCGTCGGCGTCGAGGCCGAGTACGACGTGGCCGACGCCGAGAACCTGACCGAGCGGGTCGGCGAGACCGTGACGCTCGAGGGCGAGGTCGTCCAGATCAAACAGACGGGCGGCCCCACCATCTTCCACGTCCGCGACGAGACGGGGATCATCCCCTGCGCGGCGTTCGAGGAGGCCGGCGTCCGCGCCCATCCCGAGGTCGAAGTCGACGACGTGGTCCGTATCAGCGGCGACGTGGAGCGCCGCGAGGACGCCATCCAGGTCGAGGTCGACTCGCTGGAGGCGCTCGACGCCGACGGCGCCGAAGCGGTCCGCGAGCGCCTCGCCGAGGCGATGGCGGAGCGTGCCGAACCCCGCGACGCCGAGCCGCTCATCGACTGGCCCGCGTTCGAGAAGCTCCGCCCCGACCTCCGCGAGGTCGCGAAGCTGCTCCGGGAGACGGTGCTGGAGAGCCGCCCCATCCGCGTCCGGCACCACGCCGACGGCGACGGGATGTGCGCGAGCGTCCCCGTCCAGTACGCGCTGGAGCGGTTCATCGCCGAGACGCACGAGGACCCCGAAGCCCCCCGACACCTCCTCAAGCGCCTGCCGAGCAAGGCGCCGTTCTACGAGATGGAGGACGCCACGCGCGACCTCAACTTCGCGCTTGAAGACCGCGCCCGCCACGGCCAGAAGCTCCCGCTCCTCCTGATGCTCGACAACGGCAGCACGGCCGAGGACGTGCCCGCCTACGAGAACCTCGCCCACTACGACATCCCCATCGCCGTCGTCGACCACCACCACCCCGACCCCGACGCCGTCGAGGACCTGCTCGACGCGCACGTCAACCCCTACCTCCACGACGAGGACTACCGCATCACGACGGGGATGATGTGCGTCGAGCTCGCGCGGATGATCTACCCCGACATCGAGGACGAGCTCCGCCACGTCCCCGCCGTCGCCGGCCTCTCGGACCGCTCGAAGGCCGACGCGATGGACGACTACCTCGACCTGGCCCGTGAGGAGGGCTACGACGAGGAGACGCTCCGCGACATCAGCGAGGCGCTCGACTACGAGGCCCACTGGCTGCGCTACGACGCCGGTCGCCACCTCATCAACGACGTGCTGAACGTCGACTGCGACGACGAGGAGCGCCACCGCGAGCTCGTCGAGTTCCTCGCCGACCGCGCCCGCGAGGACGTCGAGGACCAGCTCGACGCCGCGATGTCGCACGTCAAGCACGAAGAACTGGACAACGGCGCGCACCTCTACCGCATCGACGTGGAGAACCACGCCCACCGCTTCACCTACCCCGCGCCGGGCAAGACGACAGGCGAGATCCACGACCGCAAGGTCAAGGAGACGGGCGACCCCGTCATCACCATCGGCTACGGCCCGGACTTCGCCGTCCTCCGCTCCGACGGCGTCCGCCTCGACATCCCGACGATGGTGTCCGAACTCGACGAGGGCATCGTCGGCGGCGGCGTCAGCGGCGGCGGCCACCTCGTCGTCGGCTCGATCAAGTTCGTGCAGGGGCGCCGCGAGGAGGTGCTCGACTCGCTCGTCGAGAAGATGGCCGCCGCTGACATCGACGAGGAGCTGTCGAGCACGGTCCAGCGGGACTGAGCGTTACTCGAACTCGATTTTCCGCCGTCCGTACCACGTCGCCGCGAGCACCACCAACCCCAGCACCGCCGCGACGCCGCCGGGAACCCGCCACGCCCCGCCGCGCCAGTCCGCGCGGAAGAGGCGGGCGTAGTACGCTCCTACCTCGTCCCCAACCAGAACGAGAGCCACCTCGCGGTTCTCCCGGAGGGAGTTGTTGTTCCAGTTGACGCTTCCCAGTATCACCCGCCGCTCGTCTATCACGACGCCTTTCGCGTGGATCTTCTCGAACCGCGAGCGCGGCTCCGCGACGCGGGCCTCCAAGTCCAGCCCCTCGCGCTCGGCGAGCGCGTTCAGCCAGCGCACGCGCTCCCGGTTCTCCTCGCGGGCGTACCACGCGCCGGAGAGGAGGACCCGCACGCGGACGCCCCGGCGCGCCGCGTCGACGGTCGCCCGCACGGGCGGCGTCTCGCGGCCGCCGAGCGACACCTGTTCGACCAGGAGGGACTCCTCGGCGTCGCGGATCTCCCGCACGATCCCCGCTTCGGCGTTGTCCGGCGCGGTCAGCAGGCGGACGCGCTCGACGGAGACGTTCCGCGGCGCGAAGCGCTCGGGATAGGACTCCCGACTGGCGTTCCCGCTCACGGGGTCGACCGTCTCGCGGTGCTCGCGCCACGGGACCGCGTCGCGGGCGTTCCAGTCCCCGCGGAACACGGCGGCGAGGTCGTCGGCCACGGCGGCGTCCCGGACCAGCGCACCCCACCCCCTGCTCGACCCGCCGCCGGTGCCCGACGGCTTCCAGTTCTCCGTCATCACCAGCGCGCGGCCGTCGACGACGGCGTACTTCGGGTGGTGAAAGCGGTATCGCTCGCGCTCGCCGCCGGCGACCCGCACGGTCGCGTCGCTCTCGGCGAGGCGGTTCAGAGCGGCGACCTGTCGCTCGCTCGTCCCGCCGACCGGGCTGTCGTCCACGAGGACGCGGACTTCGACCCCTCGCGCTGCCGCGCGTTCGAGTTCGCGGACCGCGCGCTCGGAGGACAGCGTGTACCCGGCGAGCAGGATCCTGTCATCGGCGCCGGAGAGCGCCTGGACCGGGACGCCCGGCGAGTCCGGGAGCGCGAACGCCTCGACGTCCGCCGGTCCGGAGACCGCGGGGTCGTGGTCGCTTGCACCCATCGGGACCCACCCGTCGCGCGTCAATCGTTCGCCCTCGCGAGAGCGCTCGTAGGTCGCCGCGTCGACGGTCGCGTTCCCCCGCCGAAGTTCGATCGTCTCCCCGCCGTTCGCCAGTTCGAGGCGGCCGTCGAGCGGCAGGACCGGGGTGTCGGTCAGGTTTCGCGCCGCCGCGGGGTCGGCGCTGACGGCGACCCTGCCCTCGACGGTACGGTTCGGGAGCGGGGCGACCGTCTCGCCGTCGGCGATCGTCCACCCCGAGAGGTCCGTGGGCTCGGGGAAGTCGACGACGACGAACTCGCCGCGGTCGTCCGCTTCAACGGGGTCGGGATAGACGGCGACGATCCGGGGGTCCTCCGTCGCGCGTACGGGCACGGACGCCGCCGGGACCGCGCCGCCGCTGGCGGGAACGGCAAGCGCGACCAGCACGAGGACGACGAACGCGCGCGAGAGCACGGCGGTGCTGGCCGCTCGTTACGGTATAAACCTGCGGGAGAACGAGGGGGCCTCAGACCGCCTTCTCTGCCTCGGCCTGCACGCGGTAGGCGCGGTCGTCGGCGTAGTCGCCGAGGACGTCCAGAGCGCGCTCCGTGCCGATCTGGTTGAGCGCCCAGGCGGCGCTGGCGCGCACGGTGTTCGAGTCGTCGTCTTCGAGCACGTCCGCGAGCGGTTCGATGGCGCGGGTGTCGCCGAGCAGCCCCAGCGAGCGCGCGGCGTGGCTCCGGATCTCCTCGTCGTCCGCGACGAGGTTGTCCGCGATGGGCTGGGTGGCCTCCTCGCTGCCGATCTCGCCAAGCGCCTTCATCGTCACCTTCTGGAGGCCGGGGTTGCCGTCCTCGCCGACGTACTCGACGAGCGTGTCGACCGGCTCCTCGCTCCCGATCTTGCCGAGGATCTCGATGGCGTCCTGATCGCGCTTCCCGGCGCGCTGGAGCATCGGCTCGACGGCCTCCTCGGGGGCGAGGCGCTTCAGCATGTCGAGGCAGTGCTCCTCCATGAACTCCGACTCCAGTTTCTCCAGCGCGAGCAGGACCATGTCGGCACGGCCGCGCTTGGTCCAGACCTTCAGTGCGCCCCACTCCGGCGGGTAGTCCTTCCGGTGGTCGAGCACGTCGTAGAAGCCCTGGGCCTGCAGCTGCTCGCGGACGGAGAGGTCGCTCCACTCCTCGGCGTCGTCGAGGTCGCTCAGCAGTTCCTCGGACGCCTCCAGCAGCGCCGCGATCGTGTCGGCGTCGTCGTCCGGGTCGAGGTCGGCGGTCTCGACCGCCGCACCGGCGTTCTCCAGCGCGGCGGTGAGGTCCTCGATGGAGTCGCTCGCGACGGTGACCGACTCGCCGAGGATCTCGTCGACGCTCCCGACGAACGACTCGACGGCCTCGGCGACCTCGCCCTCGCCGCGCTCGGTCCACTCGGTGTCGGCGACGGTGGACTCGGCCTCGTCGACGTCGGCGACGACGTCTTCGGCGTACGGGCCGCGCTGCTCCTCGAGTTCCGACGCGAGGTCCTCCTTCTCGCTCTCGATCTCCTCGGCCGGGTCCGCCTCGTCCTCGTCTTCGGCCTCGGGGAGGTCCGCGCCTTCGAGGTCGGCTTCGAGGTCCTCGATCTCGGCCTCGACCTCATCGAGCTCGTCCTCCGTCTCGGCCTCCTCCAGGCGCTGCTCGATCGCGTCGAGGCGCTCGCGGAGGGACTCGACCGTGACGGCGGTGGCGGGTGCCGTCTCCTCGGTCTCTTCTTCGGAGGTATCTTCCTCCGCTTCGTCCTCGGAGGTGTCTCCCTCCGTATCCTCCGGCGTCTCTTCTTCAGAGGCCGCTTCCTCCTCGTCGGAAACCTCTTCCTCGGGAGTTTCCTCCTCGGTCGTCTCCGGTTCCTCGCTCTCGTCGCCGCTCATGCGGCCACCTCCGGAGCAACACTCCGACTAGGTGCGCGACGCGTGACGACTGTCGACGGCGCACTCGGGTTCATATGCCTGAAACTGTGTCCGTACGTCCCCTAAGCGTTTCCTTTCTCGCCGGCCTCGCCGTCGCGCCAGTAGAACCACGGGCTCAGGGTCAGATACGCCACGCCGAGCGTGAGCAGGGCGTACGGGAACGTCATGCCGAACGCCCGCGGGAACAGCACCGCGAGCGAGTGGACGACGCCCATCAGGAGCGCGTCCCGCGCCAGCAGGTCCGGGTACTGGACCGTCGACACCATGAGGTAGACGAACGCGGCGGTCCCCGCAAGCAGCACCTGCGGCGTCGTGATCCCGGCGAGGACGGCCGACGCGAGGATGGTCGCCGCGAGCGTGCTCGGGGTTCCCTCCGTGTACCACGTCGCCGTGTCGTAGGCCGTGTACATGCCGAGTCGCGTGACGGCCATGGCGACGAACAGCGCCGGGAGACCGACGGCGAGCGCCGTCTGTGCGTCCGGGACCGCGAGCGAGAGGTCCCACCCCTCGCGGACGACGGCGACCACGACGACGGCCGGCGCGACCGCGAACGAGGCGACGTCCGCGAGCGAGTCGAGGTACTCCCCGGCGGGCGACCCGCCGTATCGCCGTGCGACGACGCCGTCGAGCCCGTCTGCGACGGCCGCGAGCAGGACGAGACGGGCGGCGAGGTGCGCGTCGACCGACGCGACGACGACCGCGACGAAGCCGAGGGCGGCGTTCGTCACCGTCACCGCGTCGGCCAGGCTGAGTCGCCCGACGAACCGGGGTTGCATACTCTCCGGGTTGAACAGCGCCTCCTTACGTTTTTATGTTCGGTGCGGCCGCGCCCGTCGCGACCCGAACCGGCGGACATATCCCGCCGACGGCCCGAGGTGGAGTTATGAAGCGCCGCACGTACCTCGCCGGCCTCTCGGCCGCGGGCGCGACCGGCCTCTCGGGATGTCTCGCGTCGATCGGGTCCGCTGGCAACGCCTGCGACGGGGACTGCGACGTCGGGATGTCCGCGAAGGACTTCACTCCGCAGGAGTACGAGGTGTCCGTCGGGACGACGGTCACCTGGAAGAACACGAGTTCGAAGGGACACACCGTCACCGCCTACGACGACGGGATCCCGGAGGGGGCCGAATACTTCGCCTCGGGCGGGTACGACTCCGAGAGCGAGGCGCGAGACGGATGGCGAAGCAACGAGGGGCTGCTCACCTCCGGCGACACGTACGAGCACACGTTCGAGGTCGCCGGCGAGTACGACTACGTCTGCCTCCCGCACGAGAACGGCGGGATGGTCGGCACGATCGTCGTCACGGAGTGAGGGCGCCGACCGCCCCTACTCGTCGTCGCCGATCTCGACCTGCGTCGGCGAGATGTCGATCACGTACCTGTTGTCGCTCGACGCCTCTTCCCCGTCGTCCGGTGGACCGCCGCTGTACCCGTTGTCCGTGTCGGCGTCGTACAGGAACACCGCGTAGTCGGTGTGGCTCCCGTTCGCGCTGTCGAGTTCCACCAGGATTATCGCCTGGTCGTCGCCGAGGTCGAACTCGCCCCCGCTGTGGAGGTCGTCGTCGAGGACGCTCTCGATGCCGGCCTGCCACCACGCGGTCGAGATGGTCGGCAGGTCGTCCCCATCCCTGAAGATCCGGTGGTCCGAGTCCGAGCTGTTGTCCGCGCTGTCTATCGTTCCGGTCGTGCCGTTACACGTGGTGTGGGCGTACGTCTCGTTGTCGTGTTCCGACTCAAGGCCGGTCTCGCTCGCTCCCGCGCAGTCGACCGACCGCGCCGAGAACGACAGCAGCGATCCCACGTCGATCCCGTCGACCGCGAAGGCGAGCGACCCGTTGTCAGTCGGGTCGTTAATGGCGCTCGCCGACCCGTCGGGGTCGACGGGGCCGTCGGCCGCGGACGGGTCGAGCGCGTACGTGTCGCCGCCGATCTGGACCTGCGCCTGCACCGTCTTGTGCTCGACGGCGCGGACGCTGTCGTTAGTGACGTCGCCGGCGATCTGGTCGAAGATGTCCTCCAGGCCGTCGGCGTCGTCGACGCCGTAATAGTCACCGCCAGTCTCGTTTGCCCAGTACTGGAGAAGGCTATCGTCGACACCGTCTCCCAGCCCCACCGTGTAGATGGTGATGTTCTCGTCGATCGCCCGCTGGACGCTCCTGTTCGTGTTGTCGTTGAGGGATTCAGGATCGTTTTCGCCATCGGAGAGCAACACGATCACGTCCTCGCCGTCCGGCCTCGCCTCATGCTGGTCTATCGCACTTTCCAGTCCGGCACTGATGTTCGTCCCACCGACGGCGGCGGGTGTGAGGCTCTGGTTGGTCGCAGTGAAGTTCTGCGTGAGCGATTGCTGAAGGTACGACCTGCTGTTGAACTCGACAGCCCCGACACTGTCGTTGTTCGCGTCGAGGGCACCGATGAAACTCCGAGTGGCGTCGATCCGCTGATTGTCAGGGTCGTTCCCCTCTCTGTAGCAGCCCTCGAGTTCGCCTGTTTGCGTCCAGACGGACGTATCCGGTGACAGGCTCAGCGTTTCGCCCTGGTAGTAGTAGTCACTGCGGTGGTAGACACGCAATCCGGAGGGAACCACGTACTCGTTCCCGTTCACCGCTCCCCACTCGATATCGGTCGCCTCGGAGTCCTCCCATTCGCCTGACTCGTCCCAGCTACATCTGGCGTATTCGGGTACCCGCCAGCGATCAGGTTTGTACTGCGGACCCATCGATCCGGAGCGGTCCAGCACGAACATCACGTCCAGGGGCTCGCGCTCCGCGAGGGTCTCGTTGACCGTCCGCTCCTCGCCGATCTGCGTTCCGACGAGTTCGATCGTGCCGGAGGAACTGTTGACCACGAGCGCGTTGGCGTCCTCGTCCGCGGAGATAGCGCCGCAGCCGTTGTCGCCGCCGCCGCTGACGCCCTCGCACTCGTCGGCGTGATCCGGCACGCCGTCGGAGTCGGCGTCGGCGTAGGGGCTGTCGCTCGCCGCGTCGGTGAGAATAGTTAGATAGCCGTCACGCCTCTCATCCACGACGGACGCGGTGACGTTGTACCGCCCCGGCGACGAGGGGTTCTTCACCTTGCTACTGGAACGATCGCCGTTGTGGCCGTACTCGACCACGACGACGTCATTCTCTTCCAGCGTGACCGTCCCGTCGAACCGGACGGTGACAGTCGGCGTACTCCCCTCACTGACGCTGACGCTGTCGACGATGCTACTGTTGATGTCTGTCGTCCCGTTGGTAGACCTTACTTCGGAGGCGTCGAAGTTGATGTGACCTCGGCTACCGCCACCACCGTTCCAGGCACGCACGAAGTCCACTTCGCCGTCTCGGTACCGTATCTCGACCTCGTCAAGGCTCTCGCCGGCGAGGTCCTCCCCCACGCGGTACCGCAGGCGGTGGTTGGCCTGCGAGTCGTTCGTGTTCGGCGTCGCTTCGAGCAGCGGGACGCCGTTGCCGATGGACAGGTCCGTCCGCCCGAGCGGCAGGTCGCTGACGACGACCGTCCGGTTCCCGTCGTACACCGTAACGTCGCCGACGTCGCCCATCTGGGCCTCGAAGTAGCGGCCCCACGCGTCGTAGTAGGTGCTGTTCCTGACGACGATCTCTAGGCTGCGGACGCGGGTTACGTTCCCGTCGCCGTCGTCGCGGCAGAACATCTCCCGCTCGATCGCGGCCTGGCGCTCGCGCGACCGCGTCCGGTTCACCGACGCGGTCGTCTCGCCCGCGTCGTCGATCCGGCCGGTGAGGTTCTCGACGCTGAAGTCGAACGTCCGGTACTCCTCGCCCTCTATCTCCTCGGAGCGGTAGGAGAGGGCCGGCGGCGACACCATCGTGCTCCCGCCGTTCGTTCGCTTCCAGACGCCGCCGCCCTGATAGGCCACGCGCTCTCCGTTATCGTTCTGGTACTCGAACGCGCTGAGCGGCATGTTCGTCGTGCAGTCGCTCCTGTAGGTCCGATCGTCCGTCCAGCCGTGGACGGTGAAGGCCATCTCGCCGTCCGCGACGATGGAGACGCCGTCGTCGACCTGTAGCTCCGTCGAGCCCTCTCCCCGGGACGACAGCGACGCGATGTCCGAGCGGACCTCCTGCATCGACATCTCCGCGGAGCGAGCGTCGTTCTCCTGTTTCAGTTCTTCCACCGCCATGCCGCCGGCGAGGAACACGAGCGTCGCGCCCAGAAACACCAGTCCGAAGAGGATGGTGAGACCGAGCACGTTCGATGCACCCCGATCCTCGGACGCCCCCACCCAGGACGATCCGTCCGTCATTTTTCTTTTCCTTCCGGAGAACGACTCTTTGTCCTGTAATAAATTTACCGACAACTCGTCTAAACTGAAGTCGTCTGGGAGGAAAACTCCGATCGCTACGATCGCTAACTCAGCGGAGCGCCTCGGGCGGCCCGCCGGGGAGGCGGTCGCGGTCGTGCGGCGCCGCGAAGTCGAGGTCGGGACCGACCGGGACGATCCCCTTGGGGTTCAGGTCGGTGTGGCTCCGGTAGTAGTGCTCGGTGATGTGGTCCAGATTCACCGTGTCGGCGACGCCGGGGAGCTGGTACAGCTCCCGCAGGTAGCCCCACAGGTTGTCGTAGTCGACGATCCGCCGGCGGTTACACTTGAAGTGGATGTGATAGACGGCGTCGAACCGGACGAGCGTCGTGAACATCGCGACGTCGGCCTCGGTCAGGCGGTCGCCTGCGAGGTAGCGCTGGTCGGCGAGGACGTCGTCCCACCGGTCCAGCGCGTCGAACAGTTCGTTCGCGGCGCGCTCGTAGGCCGCCTGGGTGTCGGCGAAGCCGGCCCGGTAGACCCCATTGTTGATGGGGTCGTAGATCTCGTCGATGATCCGGTCGACGTCGTCCCGGTAGCCCTCGGGGTACAGGTCCACGTCGTTCGCGGCGAGTTCGTCGAAGGCGGTGTCGAGCATTCGCATTATCTCCTCGGACTCGTTGTTGACGATGGTCTCTCGCTCCCGGTCCCAGAGCACGGGGACGGTCACTCGTCCGGTGTACTCGGGGTCCGCCGCCGTGTACACCTCGCGGAGGTAGTCCGACCCGTGGAGACTGTCCGCCGTGCAACCGTCCTTCTCGGGGGCGAACTCCCAGCCGTCGTTCCGTCGATGTGGGTCGACCACGTCGACCGAGACGGCGTGGTCGAGGCCCTTCAGCGCCCGCGTCACGAGCGTTCGGTGGGCCCACGGGCAGGCCAGCGAGACGTAGAGGTGATAGCGCCCCTCCTCCGCGGGGAACTCCGCGTCAGGGTCGGCGCTGACCCAGTCGCGAAAGGACGTCTCCTGCCGGTCGAACTCCCCGTCGTCGTTCGTCGATTCGTAGGCGTCGGTCCGCCACTCGCCGTCGACGAGCATGTTCATGGCCGCTACTAGCCGTGCGGGACGGAAATACCCCGCGACGCCGGAGCCGGCTACCGTCGACGCCACAACCCGTAAACAGGATAAATTAATATAAATAAGAAGAAAATAATGAGTGATCAGAGGTCCGCACACTTGAAGGGGGAAGCGAACCGTTCGATGCAGGTACGGGGCGCGCCGACGACGGCTGGCCGCCGGTCGGATCGTTCGGCGCGGGGCTGCCCACGGGGAGACAGGGGATCGACACGGGGCGTTAGTTCGGACGTGGGGAGGTCCCGGGGTCGCCGCGAGACGCGGCTACCAGTCGCCCTGAAACATCACGCGGAGCCCCGCCGCGTTCGCGAGTTCCTCGACGACGACTCGCGTCGACGCGGCGTCCAGCGTCGCGAGCAGACAGTATCCGTTCGCGAGTTCCTCGTGCGCCGCCATCGGCGTTCCGTCGGGATGGACGGGGTCGTGGTTGAGCACCGCTTTCCCGGCGTCATCGCCGGCCTCCGGGCGCCAGGGGAGCGAGATGCCTCCGTCCACCGCGTGCTGGTCGATCAGGTACTCGACCGCGCTCGCCAGCGTGCCGACGGGAGTGGCGGTTCCGACCGCGCCGACCGACGTTCGGCCGTCGAAGAACCTAACGATGTACTCGCCGTCCTCCGTCGCCGCGGGAGCGCCCGTCGCCTCCGGCGAGGTTTCGGAGCCGCCCGGCGGGGTTCCGGTCCTCCCCGAGGGAGTTTCAGACCCGGACGACCGGGTTTCGTCCGCGTATAGCCCATCCGGGGACGCTTCGGACCCGCCGAGCGTCTCGACGAGATCGTCGAGGAACGCCTCCGTCGCCGAGGCGAGTTCGTCATCGGCCGCCCCGTCGGCGGCGGCGACGAGTGTCTCGGTCAACCGCCGGGCGACCGCCTCGCGACGGTCGTCGAGGCGCTCGGCCGCCGCCGCTCGCTCGGCGTCGGAGGCGATGCGCGACTCGGCCGCCGCCTTCGAGTACAGCGCGACGACGTCCTCGTGGTCCGGGAGGTCGACGAGCCGGCACCGCAACCGTTCGACGTCGTCGCCGCTGCGTGTCAGGAACGCGAACGAACGGCCGTTCGTCAGGATACCCCAGTCCACGCCGGCGGAGGAAAGCGCCGCGTCCAGTCTGTCGACTTCGGCCTCGTCGAGCGGGTCACCGCAGGCGGACACGTCGACGAACACCGCCGGTCGTCCCTCGACCAGGAGCGCGTAGTCGACGGGCTCGCGGTCCGCGGGTACCGCCAGGTCTGCCTCGACCGATGGCCGGTGGACGTCCCAGCCGAGCGTCGACAGGAAGGGGTGGACGAGTCGCAGTTCGGTGTTTCTGAGCGAGAGGCTCGCGGCGTCGTCGAGACCCTCCCGTGCCCGCTCGACGTACTCCCGCAGGTCCGTTCCGTTCATCGGCTACCCGTTTCGCCTGAACCGTAGAAGTAGCTACGGATAGAAGAGGTCGGCGTGGTCGTACTGTCTGCCGCAGTCCGGGCACTCGTAGTCCGTACCGTTTCCGGTCTTGAGGACGGTCCCGCAGTGAGGGCAGTCGGAGCCGTTGGTAAACGTCATTCACCTCAGGTGGGCGGTCGTCCGGTAAAACAGTTTCCTAACAGTTCATCTGGTTTTCACTTCTCGCCGAGACGGTCGCGGACTTCCGGGGCGTTCTCGGCGGGTTCGACGCCGGCGATCTGGGAGTCGAAGTCGACGACTCTGAGAGCGGTGAGTTTGGGGAGATGCGTCGCGTAGACGTCGGCCTTCACTTCCTCGACCGCCTCGTCGGACACGCGGTTCGGAGCACGGTCGCGCTCCTCCGCGACGATGCGGCGCGCGATGTCGACGACCGGTACCGGGTCGTCGGCGGGCAGCACCGCCGCCAGCAGTAGCCGCCGACGGGGAGACGCAAGCACCTCCGCGATGACGTCGTCCGGGAGGCGGCCGCCACCGTTCGCCTCCGCATTCGGGGAGTCTGCGGACATAGATGGCGCTACGAGATCCCGGGATAAATATGGTACCACATATCACAGCTCTGGCGGGTTTCCCGGCTACCGGTCCCAGCGAGGCGGCGGTCCAGTCGCGTTCAGTTCCTCGCCGCGCCGCTGAAAATATCCGTCCGGAACACTGTTATCGTATTTGATAATATGCGGGGAGCATTTATGTACGTGTGGCGACGGTATCGAGCATATGATAGGCGGCCTTCGACAACTGGTCCCGAAGTTTATAAGGAGGAGATACGCGCTCAAGTTCGGTATCGCCCTCCTCGTTCTCGGTCTGTCCGTCGGTGCGATAGGGTACGTGGGGACGGCACAGATCCAGAGCGAAGTGACGACGGACGTGAACCAGGACTACGCGGACCTGGCACAGCAGGAAGCCGAGAACATCCGGCAGTGGAACGAACGAAACAAGTTACTGACGGAATCGGCGGCGACCTCTGACACCGTCAAAAACGGTGACGTGGACCGCATCAACAACGAGTTGAACACGCGCCACGCGTACTCCGGCGGCGAGACGATCAGCATCGACTACGTCGACATGGTCGACGAGACCATCGAGGCGAGTTCGAACTCCCAGCGCCGCGGCCTGGCGTTCTCGGAGGTCAACGAGCCCTGGACGGGCGATATCGACACCGGCATGGGCAACGACGTGTACGTGTCGCAGGTTTACACCAAGGACGGCACGGCGACGGTGAGCTACGTCCGGGCCATCCCCGGTAGCTCGGACCACGCGGTCGTGTACACGCTCAGCGCCGACGCGTACTCGCACCGGTTCCAGAGCTCCGACGACGAGGACGTGCTGACCGTCGTCGCGACGACGGAGAACCGGATCCTCTTCGACGACACGAACGAGCACTCGGGCGTCCAGACGTTCGGCGAAACGTACTCCGCCAACGAATCGTTCGTCACGACCGCGACCACCGATGGACGGTCGACCGTCATCGACCGCCCGACTGAAGGGATCGCCAATCCCGAGTACGACCTCCCCGATAGCGAACACGTCGTCGGCTACGCGAAGGTCGAAGGCACGAACTGGGTCGTCCTCGTCCACGAGTCGACCGACAGCGCGTACGGGTTCGTCGGCGACGTTTCCCGATACGGGACGATGGCGACGATCGGCGGCGTCCTCCTCATCGGTCTCGTCGGCGCGGTGCTCGGCCGCAACACCGCGGCGTCCATCGACCGCCTGCGCTCCAAGACCGAGCAGATGGAGCAGGGGAACTTAGACGTCGAGTTCGAGACGAGCCGGATCGACAACATCGGACGGCTGTACGAGGGCTTCGCCAGCATGCGCGACGCGCTCAAAGAGCAGATTCAGGAGGCCCGCGAGGCCCGCGAGGAAGCCGAGACGGCCCGGGCCCGAGCAGAACAGATGAACCGGCACTTGGAGGCGAAAGCCGACGAGTACAGCGCGGTCATGCAGGAGTGTGCCGACGGCGACCTCACTCAGCGCATGGACTCCGAGTCCGAGAACGAGGCGATGCAGGACATCGCCGAGGAGTTCAACGAGATGATCGCCGAGATCGAGGACACCACCCAGCAGCTCAAGGACTTCGCGAACGAGGTGGCCACCTCCAGCGAGGAGGTCACCGCGAGCTCCGAGGAGGTCCGTTCCGCCTCCGAGCAGGTCACCGAGTCCATCCAGGAGATTTCGGACGGCGCCGACCGCCAGAACGACTCCCTCCAGTCCGTCTCCCAGGAGATGTCCGGCCTCTCGACGACCATCGAGGAGATCGCCTCCTCGTCGAACGAGGTGGCGGACATCGCCGAGCGGACCGCGACGACCGGCCGCGAGGGTCGTCAGGCGGCCGAGGCGGCGATCGAGGGCATGCGCCAGATCGAGACCGAGTCCGAGCAGGCGGTCGACGAGATCGAACAGCTCGAGGCCGAGATGGAGCAGATCGACGAGCTGATCGACTTCATCACCGAGATCGCCGAGCAGACCAACATGCTGGCCCTGAACGCCAACATCGAGGCCGCGCGCTCCGGCGAGTCCGGCGAGGGCTTCTCCGTCGTCGCGAGCGAGGTCAAGGAGCTCGCCGAGGACACCAAGGAGGCCGCCGAGGAGATCGAGGAGCGCCTCGAACAGATCCAGGACCAGACCGAACGGACCGCGGACGAGGTCCAGCGGACCAGCACGCAGGTCGCAGAGCACACCGACTCCGTCGAGAACGCTGTCGACGCGCTCGAAGAGATCGCCGGCTACGCCCAGGAGACGAACTCCGGCGTCCAGGAGATCAGCGCGGCGACCGAGCAGCAGGCCGCCTCGACCCAGCAGGTCGTCGCGATGGTCGACGAGGCCGCGACCATCAGCGAGGAGACGACCGCGGAGGCCGAGAACGTCGCGGCCGCCGCCGAGGAACAGACCACCGCGCTCACCGAAGTGTCCCGCAGCGCGAGCGACCTCGCCGGACAGGCGTCCCGCCTGAGCGAGGCCCTGGACCGCTTCGACACCGACGCCGAGGTCAGCGGCAGCCTCCTGGAGAAGGACGACGAGGAACCGCTGGTGGACGACGGCGACGAGACGGTCGACGCCGACGAGGCCGACGCTGGAGACGCCGACGAAGCGGACCCGTCCGGCGCCGACGAGGGGATCGACCTCGGTCCCATCGAGGGCGAGGACTTCGACGTTCCGGCGGAGGGGACGGCCGACGACGGATCGATAGCCGCCAACCCCGCCACGTTCGACGACGCCGGAGGTGACGGCGACGAGGCGTCGACCGTCGACGACCCCGCCGCCTCGGCCGACGGCGAGGCTGCCGGCGCCGAGGCGGTCGACGCCGGCGGACAGCAGGCGCAGGTCGAACCGGCGGGCGACGACGCGCCGGCCGACGACGACTTCGGCGGCGACGCGGTCGGCGACGGCCGCGAGGGCGACGATCCGCTCTCCGTCCCCGACGACCTCGACGGGGAAGCGTCGGACGCCGTGACGCTCGACGACGCCGCGGAAGACGCGACGGACGCGGATGCTGACCCGCTGGCCGCGCCCGCGCCCGATGAGGCCTCGGCCGCGGACGACGCAGGGGCGGACGAGAACGACGCGGACGACTTCGACGAATCCGACGTCGACGAGGCCGTCGCCTTCGACGACGAGTCGGACGAGGCCGTCGACGAGGGCGAGGAGCCCGAGAGCGGCCTGTCGTTCGAGACGTCCGACGTCGAACCGGACGCCGCTGACGAGAGCGCGGAGCCCGCGGCGGACGAAACCGCTGAGAGCGAGGAGAGCGATGCCGCAGAAAGCGACGAGGGCGACGCCGCGGATGCCGACGGCAGCGACGACGAGGACATGTTCTCGTTCGTCCAGGAAGACCCCGACTCGTAAGCCCGACTACTGACTCAGCTTTTTTCGCGCCGGTTCGACGGTTCCTTTCGCGTCGCTTCGTCTCGCGAGCGCCGGGTGTCCACGACGCCGCGTTCGGTTCACCTGCTTCCCGAAGTTTCGTGCAGGCGTCGCTACGGTACGCTCGTGAGCGTTTCAGTAATAGCGGCGAGGGCGGTTTCGTCGCAGTGCGCCGAGGTGCGGCGGACCTGTCGGTGGCAGTGTGAGGGTGTCGCGCGACGGGCGTCGTCGCCCGTCAGTCGCGCCGGTAGATGCGCAGGCGGCCGTCGAGAACGGTGAACGCGGACTTCAGGTTCGGCGGGATCGTCTCGGCCTTGCCGATGACGAGGTAGCCGCCGGGGCGGATCGACTGCGCGATGGTTTCGAGGATGGGCCGCTTGTACTCGTTGTCGATGTAGATGAACAGGTTCCGACAGACGACGAGGTCGAACCCGGACTTCGGGTCGTCGTTGATGAGGTCGTGGTGCTCGAAGGTGACGTGGTCGCGTATCTCGTCGCGCATCGTGAAGGTGTCGCCGTCCCGGTCGACGAACCGGAGGTAGTGCGAGAGGTAGCCGAGCTGGTCGTCGATGTCGATGGTCCGGGTGCTCTCGTAGACGCCCTCGCGTGCGTGGTCCAGCGACTTGTCGTTGATGTCCGTGGCGAGGACCGAGAGCTTCTCCTCGTCGACCCGCGGGTCATCGTGGGCGAGCATCGCGAGCGAGTACGGCTCCCGGCCGTCCGCGCAGGCGGCGCTCCACGCCCGGATCGTTCGCTGGGACTCGGAGAGGTCCCGGAGGACGTCCCTGATCCCGTCCCAGACGTCCTCGTTCCGGAAGAACCCCGTGACGTTGATGCTGAGCGCGTCGAGCAGGGCTTCCTGCTCGTCGGCGTCGTCGCGGAGGAGCCGCAGGTACTCCCGGTAGTCGTCGGAGCCGGTCCGACGCATCCGGGAGGCGAGCCGCCGCTGGAGGTAACTGTCGTTGTAGTGACTCGTCGCGAAGTCCATCTCGTCCTCGATGAACCCGGCGAGTCGCGCGAACGACTCGTCGGCGCTCACAGCTCCGTCACGCCCCCTGCGTCCTCGTCGGAGGACGAGATCGTGAGAACCCCCGTTCCCGCGTCGAACTCGACGGTGCGGCCGCGCTGGCCGCCGACCTCCTCCGCGGCGATCGGGACGCCGAGCTTGTCGAGTTCCTCGCGCGCCGCAACGACGTTTCGCTTGCCGACCGCCTCGCCGAAGCTGTCGAACTCGAACATGTCGCTGCCGCCGGCGATCTTCGCCTCGACGTCCGTGTACGTCGCCCCGCGCTCGACCATCTGGCGGAGCATCGCGCGGATGGCGGTGTCGGCGAACTTCCCGGGGTTCTCCTCGCTGGCGTCGTTGCCGTCGCCGTCCGGGAGCATCACGTGCGCGAGGCCGCCGACGCCGGCGTCGTCGTCGTGCAGGGCGACGGCGAGACACGACCCGAGGCCGTACGACTTCAGGGTCACGTCCTCGTCGGTGACGTAGAACTCCGAGATGCCGACCTGGATCGGGTCCGGCGTCGGTGCGCCGGGTTCGCTGCCGTACGTCTTCATGATGACTCGACTTCGTCGACCGGGAACTCCGCCGTCGTCTTGGCGTCCTCGACCCGGTCCACGTCGAGGTCGTTCAGCGCGCGCTCCAGATCCTCCTCGTTGGGGATGGCGTAGATGTCGCAGTCGAACTCGCGGCCCTCCGCCTGGATCTGGGTGTCGAAGACGAACGCGTACTCCTGGTTCTCGCCGAGGTTGATCACGACGGGGTCGATGACCGCCGCCCCCATGTCGTGGATGAACTCGGGTGTGGAGTGGTCGATCGTCGTGTCGAGCACGTTCGCCCAGCCGTCGAGGAAGCCGCTGGCCATGATGTTGCCCAGTTCCTTGATGGCGCTCGTCCCCATCTCGCCGAACTCGTCGTCCGGCGGGGACGGCACCGTCGCCTCGACGACCTCGCGGGCGGACTGCTCGTCGAACAGGAACAGGAGGTAGCCGCTCGGCGTCCCGTCGAAGGAGAAGGCGACGCCGACGAGCTTCTCGTCCGCGATCTCCTCGGGGATCGTCTCCAGCGAGACGAAGTTGAGCCGCCGGATGTCGACCGACGTCTCGATGCCGGTCAGCGTCGTCACGGCGCTCGCGACCTCCGTCGCGCCCTGCTGGGCGAGGCGGTCGAACCCGACCAGCTTGTCGTACTCGATGCCGTCGCTGTCGTCGTCGCTCTGGCGTTCGAGGATCTCGGACATCGAGTCGTGCTCGGGGAGCAGGTAGTGTCGGTACCCGATCTCCGTGCCGACCGCCTCGATCTGGCTGTGAAACAGCAGCGCGAGGTCCTCCTCGCTCGGCGCCGTCTCCAGGTCGCCGAAGAACGGCTCGGCGGTCTCGCCCTCGATGAAGTCGGGCGTCGACACGTCGATGACCGTCCCGAGCACGTCGGCCCAGCCGTCGATGAAGCCGTTGGTCATTATCTGGCCGACCTCCATGACGGCGCTCTGGTCCATCTCGTCGAACTCGCCGGACGCCTCGTCCTGGACGAGCGTCTGGACGACCTCGCGGGCGGCCTCCCGGTCGAAGATGATGATCGAGTGGCCCTCGAGGCCGGCGCTCAGTTCGACGCGGACGCCGACCTTGTCGCGCCCGTCGTCGATCTCGGCGCGGATCTCCGAGCCGCGCATGAAGTTGAGCTTCGTCACGCCGACCCGGGTCTGGACGCCGGTCATGCTCGTGAGCCGGCCGGCGGCCAGCCCCGCGCCCTCCCGCGCCATGCGGTAGAACGTACCGAGTGCGTTGACGTCGAGTTTCATGACGGCTGCGCCTCGATACCGTTGACCATTTCGACGAACTCTTCCAGGTCGGGGAACGCGTAGATCTCCGCCTCTATCTCGTAGCTTGGGACGTTCATGCTGGAGTCGAAGAACAGCGCGAGGTCCTCGCCGCCGAGTCCCGCGGTTCTTTCGACTACCTCGCCGGCCGGCGCATATACGAGTTGCGGGGTGGCGATGTCTATCGTCCGGCCCAGCACGTCGGCCCAGCCGTCGATGAAGCCGCTGGCCATCATGTTGCCCAGTTCCTCGACGGCGCTTCTGGCCATCTCGCCGGAGACGCCGGAGAGGTCGTCGACCATGTCCGACAGCATCAGGGCGGTGATCTTCTTCGCGCTCGCCTCCGGGAAGAGGATGAGGATGTGCCCGTGCGGGGGCTCCATGAGCCGGACGCGGACGCCGACCCGCTTCCCGTCGTCGAGCTGCGCCTTGATGTCCTCGATGTCGATGAAGTTGGTCTTGGTGACCTCCATCCGGGCGTCCTCGCCCGTGAGCTTGCTCATGTTGTCGGCGACGCCGTTCGTCCCGACCTTCGCCATCTCGTTGATGAAACTCAGCTTCCGGATATCGACCATCAGACTCATAGTTGCCTCCTCGTGTGTGATTTCCCTGTCATAGTGACTCCACGTCCAGAATGTTGACCACGTCACCCTCGCCGAGCACCGTCGCGCCGCTCAGGCCCGGCACGTCGCCGAGCACGCCCTCGTAGGGCTTGACCACGACCTCCTGCTGGCCGCGGACCTCGTCGCAGTGCAGCGCCACGGGCCGGACGTCGTCGCGGATGCTGACGAGCATCCCGTCGCCGTTCCGGTGGGTCCCGGGGGTATCGAGCGTCTCGCCGAGCCGGAGGAGGGGGTACTCCGATTGGTCCTCCTCGTCGCCGCGCACGACGACCTCGCGGCCGTCGACGGTTTCGACGTCGCGGACGGGACCGATGTCCTTGACGTCCTTGATCGGGATGCCGTACTCCTCGTCGCCGGACTGGACGAACAGCACGTCCGCGATGGCGACCGTGACCGGCAGGGTCAGCCGGACCGTCGTGCCCTCGCCGGGCGCGCTGTCGACGGCGACGTCGCCGTCTAGGTCGTCGACCGTGCTGGCGACGACGTCCATCCCGACGCCGCGGCCGCTGACGTCGGTGACCTCCTCGGTCGTCGAGAACCCGGAGTGGAAGATGAGGTCGTACACGTCGTCGTCGTCCATCTCGGCGATCTCCGACTCCGTCGCGACGCCCTGTTCGACGGCCTCCCGACGGAGGCGGTCGACGTCGAGGCCGCGACCGTCGTCCTCGATCTCGATGACGACGCGGTCGCGCTCGCGGCGCGCGCGGAGTTCGATCGTGCCGGTGGGCTCCTTGTCGGCGTCCTCGCGCTCGTCCGGCGACTCGATGCCGTGGTCCACAGCGTTGCGGACGATGTGGACGAGCGGGTCGCCGATCTCGTTCAGGATGCTCCGGTCGATCTCGACGTCGTCGCCGTGCATCTCGAAGGAGACCTGCTTGCCCTGCTCGCGGGAGATGTCCCGGACGATGCGGGGCAGCTTGTTCGCCACCGTGTTCAGCGGGACGAGGCGGATGTCCATCACCGTGTCCTGCAGTTCGCCGGTGATGTCCTCAAGCTCGTCCAGCTCGTCGTCGAGGACGGCCAGCGACTCGCCGCGCTCTATCGCCCGCCGCAGGCGAACGCGGGAGGTGACCATCCCCTCGACGAGGTTCATCAGGGTGTCGACCTTGTCGACGTCGACGCGGACCGACTGTATCTCCTCGGACCCCGTCGACGGGCCGCTCTGGTCGACGGCCGAGCGGGGCCCGTCGCCGTCGTCGGCGTCGTCGGCCGACGCGTCCGCGGCAGCGCCGTCCGCGTCGGAACCGGGAGCCGCCGCATCGCCGGCCTCGTCGGCTCCGTCCTCGCTCTCCTCGGTGTCCGGGGACTGGAAGCCCTCGAACTGGTCTGCGGTTCCGGTCGACGTGTCGAACGCCGAGCCGGAGTCGTCGAGGTCGAGGTCGCCGAATTCGCCGGTGTCGACGCCGTCGCCGGCGTCGGCAGCGGTGCCCTCGTCGGTCGGTTCGTCGGCGGTTGCGTCTGCGGACGCGTCCAGCGCGTTCGCGCCGTCGGCGTCCGTACTACCGAGGTCGGCGCCGGCGGCCGTCGCGTCGTCATCGGCGGTGTCGGTCCCGAAGTCGACGTCGCCGAAGTCGTCTGCGGGCTCCTCGCTCCCGCCGGCGGTCGCGTCGTCGGTGCCGGTCAGCGAGTCGCTTTCCGTGGATTCGTCGTCGCCTCCCGCGGGCTCGTCGCCGAACCCTTCGCCGAAGTCGATGTCGCCGAACGGGTCGTCCTCGGCGTCGTCCTCCGAGGCGCTCTCGGGAGCGTCCCCGACCGAGGGCTCGTCCACGCTCGTTCCGACCGCATCCTCGGCGTCGCCGTCGGTTCCGGCGTCCGCGCTCGCGTCGGCGGGTTCGCCGTCGTCCCCGAAGGCAACGTCACCGAACGCGTCGTCGGCGCCGCTCGCGTCGAGGTTGTCCCCGTCGTCGATCCCGAGGTCGTCATCGGCACCGACGCCGAGGTCGTCCCCTCCGTCGTCGAGGCCGAACTCCGCCTCGACGTCGATCTCTTCGTCGCCGTCGAGTTCGGGCTCGGGCGCGTCGGCGTCCTCGCCGAGCAGTTCGTCGAACCCGACCTCGTCGTCGCCGTCGAGCTCGTCGAACTCGAGCTCCTCGAGTTCGTCCTGTAGCTCGTCGAAGCCGACCGGGTCGACCTCCTCCTTGAGCTCCGCGAACGTGCTGGAGGCGTCCTCGACCTCCTCGTCGGGGCCTGGCTCCGACTCGGCGTCGGCCGCCTCGACCTCCGACTCCGCCTCGTCGAGCAGTTCGTCGACGTCGGGCTCGTCGTCCGCGGGGTCCGCGTCGGCGTCCGCGACGGTCGAGACGTCGGGGTCGGCGTCGATGTCGGCGAAGGAGCCGGCGTCGCCGAGGTCGTCTAACCCCTCCATGTCCTCGACCTCGTCGACCATGGAGTCGAGGTCGTCGAACTGGTCGACCTCCTCGTCAGCGAGCAGGTCGTCGACCGACATGTCCTCCGAGTCCGTCGCGTCGGCCTCGGCCGCGGAGGCGTCGGTCGCCTCGGCCGTCCCGCCGTCGTCGGCTTCGTCGGCCGCCGGGGCGTCGGCCGTCTCGGCGGCGATCGCCGTCGCGTCCGTGATGATCGCCTCCTCGACCGCGTCGACCGGTTCGAGCGCGGCGCTTATCGCCGCCTCGCCGACGGGACTGGCGAACGCGGCGTCGAAGGCGGACCCGTAGTCGTCGTCCTCGATGACGTCCTCGGACGGGTCGGTGCCGAGGAGGTCGAACGCGTCGCGGAGCGCCTCGACGACGAGGACGCCGTTGTTCACGTCGCCCTCGGCGATCGCGAGGCGGACGTGGTACACGTCGTGGCCGGCGTCCGCCGGGCGGTTCACCGACGACAGCAGGTCGCGGACCTCGTCGTCGTCCGGGTCCGCGATGCCGCCGGCGTCGCCGTGCTCGCGGAGGGCGTCGATGGTCGCCGAGGGGTCCGTCCGCGGTTCGCCGTGGCGGCGGACCTCGTCGATCATCCCCTCGAGGAGGTCGACCCCCTCGAACACCTGGTCCATCAGGTCCGGCGTGACCTCGGCCGACCCGGTGCGGACCTCCTCGAGGAGGTCCTCCAGGGCGTGTGCGAGGTCGCTGGCGTCGGAAAAGCCCATCGCGCCGCAGTTCCCCTTGAGGGTGTGGGCGGTCCGGAAGATCTCCTCCATCGCCGCGTCGTCGTCCGGGTCGTTCTCCAGTCGCAACAGCGCGTTGTTCAGTGCCGTGATGTTCTCTTCGCTCTCCTGAACGAAGTCCCTGACGTACTCATCCATGCGTATCACCGTCCGTGGTGGCCGCGTCGACGATCCCCCGCGTGAGGTCGCCCACGTCGAGGACCGAGTCGACGCAACCTGTTTCGATAGCCTGCTTCGGGATACCGAAGACGGGGCTCGACGCCTCGTCCTGAGCGACCGTCGCACCACCCGCCTGCTTTATCGCCTCGATGCCGGCAGCGCCGTCTCTCCCCATGCCGGTCAGGGCGACGCCGACGAGCGGGGCGGGGACGACGTCCGCGGCGGACTCCATCGTCTCGTCGATCGCCGGACGCACGCCGTGGCGGCGCTCGCCCTTCGTCAGCCGGAGGCGGAGTTCGTCGTCGCTCGCTTCGGCGACGCGCATGTGGAACCCGCCTTTCGCGATGACTGCTTCGCCGGGGCCGACGCGCCGGCCGTGGCTCGCTTCGGAGACGTCGTACTCCGAGAGCGCGTCCAGGCGGGCGGCGAGCCTGTCCGTGAAGCTCGCGGGCATGTGCTGAACGACCAGCACGCGCGCCCGGAGGTCCGCGGGGAGCTCGTAGAGTATCCGCTCGACGACCTTCGGACCGCCGGTCGACGCGCCGATGACGATCGTCGGCGCGCCGTCAGAGAGGTCGCGGTCGACCGTCGTGACGGGGCCCTCGCCTGCGATATCGGGTGTGACGGTCGTTTCGACGCCGGACGCGCCGTCGACCGTGCTCGTGCCGACGGTCGTCTCCGCGGCGGAGTCGACGACGGCGGCCGTCCGCTCGGCCGACTCCGCGGCGCGCGACGCCGCTCGCGCGGCGACGACGGACGAGACGTCCGCCCGTTCGACCGCGCGGACCTTCTCTGTCAGCCGCGACTCCAGTTCGCCGACGTCCGACGGGCGCTCCTCCTCGTCCTTGGCCATGAAGTCGACCGCGCCCTTCGCGAGCGCCTCGAGCGTGGCGTCGGCCCCCGCTTCGGTGTGGGCCGACAGCATGAGGATGCGCGTCGGAGACGTCGCCATGATCTCGTCGACAGCTTCGATGCCGTCCATGCCGGGCATCTCCACGTCCATCGTGACGAGGTCCGGTTCGAGGTCGCGGGCGGTCTCGACGGCGCTCTCGCCGTCGGCCGCGCGGTGGACCTCGTAGCCCTGCTTGGACAGGATGTTGCCGATCACAGTTCGCATGAACTGCGAGTCATCGACAACCAGGACGCTGGTCATGCCGGAACGACGTCCTTGAGGGCCTTCCTGACGCTCGGCTCCTCGAACGGCTTCGTCACGTAGCCGTCCGCGCCGGCTTTGACCGCGAGCTTCATCTTCTCGCGCTGCCCGACGCTGGTACACATGATGACCCGCGAGTCGGGATCGAGCTTCTTGATGGCCGCCGTGGCCTTGATCCCGTTACACTTGGGCATCACGATGTCCATCATCACGATGTCCGGGTTCTGTTCTTTGTAGAGTTTTACCGCTTCGGCTCCGTTGGACGCCTCTCCGACGATGTGATAGTCGTCTTCGAGAATCTGTCTGAGTAGATTTCGCATAAAATGAGAGTCGTCCACTATGAGGACCCCTGTCGACATTCAGTTGATACACCAGAAACTGCTAGATGTAGCGGAACCATAAATGCTATCGCCCCGTTATCACCGGTGATAACGGCCGGAGAACCGGGGTAGCGGACCGCTGCCTCCGTTAAACGGTCAATAAGACGATAAATATCTCCGCGAGAGGGGAAGGCAGCCGGTGGTCACCCGGCGCTCTCCACGAGCAGGTCGGCGTCGATGACCGAGATGCGCTCGGCGGGGGCGTCCGCGTCGTCGTCCTCGGGCGGGATCTCGACGACCGCCTTGACGAGGTCGCCGGCGGGCATCTGAAACTCCGGTTCGTCCCGCCGGATCCGGCTGACGGGGAACGACTCGACGCCCTCCACGGCGTCGACGCGGATGCCCGCGCTCTGCTTGTCGGATGCGCGGTCGAAGACGACGACGCGCTGGGTGTCCTCCCCCTCCGCCGCGCTCGAGACCGGGAGCAGGACGCCAGGGTCGATGACCGCCGTGATCTCGCCGCGGAGGTCCATGACGCCCTCGACGGCCTCGCTCGACCGGGGCACGCGCGTCCGCTCGCCGACCTCGACGATGCTTCGCACGTCCGCGACGTCGAGGCCGTAGGACTGCTCGCCGAGTTTGAACACGAGGACGCGCTCGTGCTCTTCCGGCTCCTCATCGCCTTCACCGTCCTCTCTCACGTCCGCGTCTTGCTCGTCGTCGAGGCCCACCTCGTCCACGCCGAGTAGTTCTTCGGGGAGGTTCGTTGACATTGGTTGGTAGAGTATTCGAGGTCAGACACAAAAGCATTGACCTCGATACCTATCAGTTAGATATTATTACCTGCTCAGTGGGAAAAGTTCACGGTCGTGTGCCCCTACTCCGGTCGTATGACGAGCGAACGACGGATGTTGGCGTTCGATCTCGACGACGAGACGTACTGCGTCGGGATGGAACGAGTAGCGAACGTCGTCGAACGGGGGTCGCTCGACCCCGCCGACTCCGCGCCGGAGTTTCTCGCCGGGCGGATGGACCTCTCGGACCGGACGCTCCGGGTCGTCGACCTCAAGCGACTCTTCGGCGTCACCACGTCGGTGCGACGCAGCGGCGAGATCGAGGAGGGCGAGCACGTGATCGCCTTCGGCCCCCGCGGAGACGGGGAGGTCAACGCGTGGCTCGTCGACGAGGTCCGGGACGCCGTGACCGTCGATACCGACGACTTGCTCGAAGCGAGCGGCCTGGCCACCTACGTCGAGGGAGTCGTCCCCGCGGACGGCGACCAGGTCGTCTGGGTCGACGCCGAAGCGATAAACGCGGTCTGAGCCGTCGTCGAACGTACCAGACAGCCGGAAGATTCAAATATGATAATTTAATACCTCTTCGAAAGGATGGCCGCCACCCAGACCGAAGACGTCGACTCCAGATCCCTCCTCGCCGCGCTCGGGAGCAAGTACAGCGTCGAGATCCTCCACGCGACGCGCACGCCGACCTCCGCACAGGAACTGAGCGACGAACTGGACGTTCCGATCGCGACCTGCTACCGCCGGATCGAGGAGTTGGTCGACGCCGGGCTCCTCAAGTGCGAGGGGCGACAGCTCTCCGAGGAGGGCCGACGGACCAATGTCTACCGGCGGACGCTCGACGAGCTCACCGTCGATCTCACCTGCGAGTCGCCGACGGTGCAACGCAAGGAGCGCTCCGAGGCGAAAAACCGCATTCAGGACCAGATCGACGGCTGACCCGCCTCGCCCTCCACCTCTCTCCTACCTCCTCGTCGCGCTGCCAAAGAGAAGACTGAAGTATTCTCTGGGGATACCCTCGCTATGACCGAACGTGACGACCGGCCAGGCGAGCGCGTCCCGTCCGCGAACGACGGCGACCCGCCAGCGGACGAACGCGTCCTCCACGTCGGCCACGATCGCCCGATCCGCATCAGTGCGGGCCACAGACTCCTCCATCACGACGGCAAGTGTAGTCGCCCCCACGGCCACAACTACGATATAACCGTCCGCGTCGTCGGCGAACTCGCGCCCGAGGGGTGGGTCGTCGACAAAGGAGATATTACTTCAATAATATCCGAGTGGGACCACCGGTTCCTGCTGGAGCGCGGCGACCCGCTCGTGGAGGCGTTCGAGTCGACCGGCGACGACGACGGCGTCGTCGTCCTCGACCATCCGCCGACCGCCGAGGTGATGAGCGTCCTCCTCGAACGGCGCCTCGCCGACTGCCTGCCCGACACCGTCAGCGACGTGTCCGTGCGGGTGCGCGAGACGGCGGAACTCTGCGGCGGGGGGTTCTGAGTGCCCGTCAGCAGCGAGGTTCGGACCGCGGACGACGCCGACGGCGACCTGCCGGTGAACGAACTGTTCTACTCGCTTCAGGGCGAGGGAAAGCTCGCCGGCGTCCCCACCGTGTTCGTCCGCACGAGCGGCTGTAACCTCCGGTGCTGGTACTGCGACTCCTACCACACCTCCTGGGAGCCGACTCACGCGTGGATGGACCTCGACGACGTCGTCGACGAGGTGCGCGACCACGAGCGCGCCGACCACGTCGTCCTCACCGGCGGCGAGCCGATGATCCACGACGCCGCCGTCGACCTCATCGAGCGACTGGACGACGCGGGCTACCACGTCACCGTCGAGACGAACGGCACCGTCTTCCGCGACGCGCCGATCGACCTGGCGAGTATCAGCCCGAAGCTCGAGAACAGCACGCCGACCCCCGAACGCGACCCGAAGGGCGAGGGCGAGTGGGCAGACCGCCACGAACAGCGCCGCATCGACGTGGACGCGCTCACCGACCTCGTCGACGCGTACGACTTCCAGTTGAAGTTCGTCGTCACCGAGGCGGGGGACATGCCCGAGGTGAACGACCTCGTCGCGCGCGTCCGCGAAGCGGCGAGCGCTCCCGTCCGCGACGACGACGTCTTGCTCATGCCCGAGGGCGCGACGCGGGACCGGCTGAACGAGACGCGCGAGCGCGTCGCCGAACTCGCGATGGAGCACGGCTACCGCTACACGCCGCGCCTGCACGTGGACCTCTGGAACGACGCGCCCGAGACCTGACGACCTTTCCGAACCAATGACCGACGACTCACCTCCCACGACCGACGAACCGACCGAGAAACGCGCCGTCGTCCTCGCCTCCGGCGGCATGGACAGCGCCACCGCCGCCTACGAGGCGATTGAGCGCGGCTACGACCTCTACCTCCTGCACACCTCCTACGGCCAGCAGACGGAGGACCGCGAGTACGAGTGCGCCAGGAAGCTCGCCGAGGAGACCGACGCCGCGGACTTCCTGCACGTCGAGACCGGCCACCTCTCGGCGATCGGTGCATCCAGCCTCACCGACGAGGAGATGGTCGTGGCGGACGCCGATATGGAGGGCGACGAGGTGCCCAGTTCGTACGTCCCGTTCCGCAACGCGAACCTGCTGTCGATGGCCGTCTCCTACGCCGAGGCCAACGACTGCGACGCGGTGTTCATGGGCGCACACAGCGAGGACTTCTCCGGGTATCCCGACTGCCGCCCCGAGTTCTTCGACGCGTTCCAGACCGTGGTCGACGTCGGCACGAAGCCCGACACCGACGTCGAGATGGTCGCGCCGTTCGTCGAGTGGTCGAAGACCGACATCGCCGAGCGCGGCGTCGACCTCGGGGTGCCCTACGAGCACACGTGGAGCTGCTACCGCGAGAACGAGCCCGCCTGCGGCACCTGCGACGCCTGCGCGTTCCGTCTGCAGGCGTTCCAGCGGATCGGCGTCCGCGACCCCGTCGAGTACGCCGAGCGCCCGGAGTACGCCGAGTAGCTACGCCGCGCCGTCTTCTCTCGCCGTCGTCGTCACGTAGATGCCGCCGAGCACTATCGCTCCCGCGACGACGGTCGCGGTCGACGGGACCTCCGCGAGCAGAACCATCGCGAGCAGCGTGCTGCCCACCGGTTCGCCGAGCAGGGAGACGCTGACGACGCTCGACTCGACGTGTTCGAGCGCCCAGTTGATCACGGTGTGGCCGAACACGCCCGGGCCGACCGCCATCCCGAGAAAGAGGAGCCACTCCCGGGGCGGGTAGTCGAGCAGCGGGTAGCCCCGAGCGAGGACGACGACTAGCAGCGCGGCGGCGCAGGCGACGTAGACGACGGTGACGTACGGAAAGAGGCTCACGCGCTGGCGGATCGACCGCCCCGCGAGGACGTAGCCGGCGGCCGTCACCGCACCGAGGAGAGCGAGCGCGTTGCCGAGCAGCGCCCGGCCGGTCGTCGCGGCGCCGCCGGCGTCTCCCAAAGACATCGCGGCAGCCCCGACGAGCGCGACCCCGATGCCAGCGACGGTTCGGCGGGTAACGCGCTCGCTCAACAGGAGGAACGCGCCGGCGGCGACGAACAGCGGCTGAGTCTGGACGAGCGTCACCGAGGCCGCGACGCTGGTGTGGTTCAGGCTCTCGAACCACGCCGCGAAGTGGATTGCGAGCGCGAGGCCCGCGAGGACGGCCCAGCCCCCGTCGCGAGGTGAGAGCCGACGGAAGTCGTCGCCGTGGCGCGCGGCGGCGACCGGCGCGACCAGACCGGCGGTGAAGACGACGCGGTAGAACGCCTTGACCACGCTCGGGGCCTCGCTCCAGCGGACGAGGATCGCGCTGGTACTGACCGCGAGCACCGCGACCGCGAGCGCGGCCATCGGCGACACTGGGCCGTCGCGGGCGTCGCTCATCACCGGGTAGTCCAGTCGGGATCGCTTACCCGTTGCGGTCCGCAGCCGCGCGACCGACCACGTCGTCTGCCGACCGATCGCGTCGGGCGGGCGTCGCCCGCTCGAACGTCACTCGGGCGTGTCGAAGTCGTGGACGGGTTTGCCCGCCTCCGCGCTCATGATACCGAGCGCGGCGGCCGCGCCGTCGCCCGCGGAGATGATCGCCTCTATCTTCTGGTCGCGGATCATCCGCCCCGCGGCGTAGGCCCGGTCCACGGTCGTTTCGTTGTCCTGGTTGACGACGGCCACGGTGCCGTCGTCGTTCCGGTCACAGCCGAGGTCCGCCGCTAGATCGCGGGAACCGCCCGCCGCGAAGACGACGTAATCGGCGTCGTACTCGCCGTCCTGCGTCCGGAGCGAGAACCCCGAGCCGGTCTCCTCGACGTCCGTCACCTCCGCGTCGTGGCGTTCGACGCCGAACTCGTCGACCTGTTCTCGCCCGCGCTCGACGAACTCGGTGCCGCCGATGTCGTCGATACCGAGGTAGTTGTACAGGTGCGCCTTGTGCATCCACGTCTCGTCCGTGTCGAAGAGAGTGGTGTCGTGCCCGTTCTTCGCCGTGAACAGGGCGGCGCTCAGCCCCGCCGGTCCGCCGCCGATGACTGCTACGTCTGCCATGGAAGACGTACGGCGGACGATCAGTTAAACGTCAGCGGCGGCGCTCCAGCAGCTTCTTCGTCTTCCGGTGTCGGTAGCGAAACATCGGTTCGAACCCGATCGTCGCCAGCGGTCCGACGGCCTCTCCGACCTTTCCACCGGGGAGTTCGTACTCGACGTGGTCGCGGATCAGCGTCGCGCCGTCCTCCCCGACGAACTCGTGAGTGTGGACCCAGCGGTCGAAAGGTCCGTTCTCCATGACGTCCTGGAACGTCGCGCGCCCGTCGCGGTACTCGCGTTCGGTGATGACCGACGTCCACTCCTGCCGCGGGCCGAAGTTGAACGGGCGCATCGACATCCTGATCGCTGCCCCCACCTCCAGCACCTCCGGGTCGCGCTTCCCGTCCGGTCCCGTGACAGACTCCACCCGTAGGTTCGTGAACGCCGGCGTCAGCTCCAAGAGCCCGGAGACGGTCGAGTGGAAGTCCCAGACCTCCGGCAGCGGGGCCGCGACCCGCGTCTCGCGCTGGTAGACGGACATGCCCGTTCGTAGGGGCGACGGGAGTAAAACAGGTGGGGGTAGGCGAGACGATTCACCGGCGGCAGCGCTGGCGTACGCGAGTGAAACGAGGCAGGCGTTCGGAGCGTGCCGTCGCAATCGCGGGGACTTCGCGAACGGAGCGAGCGAAGCAAGCGAAAGCTCGGAGTGGCTTCGCTGCTCCAGCGGACACCGAAAGGGCGCAGCAGCGGACGTCAGAACGTGAAGCCACCTGATGAACTCGGAAATCGCTTTGCGATGTCCGACCGTCAGTCCGCTGCAGGGACTTTCTTTATTTGAGCCGTTCCTGCAGGAACGAGGGGTGGGCGGCCGTCACGCCGTCGATTTCGAGCAGGCCGTCGCTGATGATCTCGCCGAGTTCGTCCCCGTCGGCGGCGCGAACCTCGGCCATGAGCATGTGGTCGCCCGAGGAGGTAAACAGCGCCTCGACCTCGTCTAACTGTTTCAGTTCCTTCGTCGCCTCGACGTAGCGCTCGCTCTCCACGTCGATACCCACCATCGCGATGCTCTGGCTGGAGAGCTTCTTGGGGTCGATGTCCGCCGAGTACCCGACGATGACGCCCTCCGACTCCAGCTTGTCGATGTACTTTCGTACCGTCGGCTTGGAGACGTCGGCCCGATCGGCGATCTCCGCGTAGGAGGCCTGGGCGTCGTCCTCGAGGACAGAGAGTATACGATCTTCCGTGGACTGCGTACTCATAGGGATATATTTTGCTCCGACGGAAAAATATCTTTTGAACCCGAAAACAGTCTGCGCTCGGACTGAATAGTCAAACCGTCGTCAGAAAACCCCGACGGCGGTGCGTCGGGACCGGGCGCTGCGAGGGCGCGCCGTCCGGTCTACTTGTGGCGCTCGAGCAGGTCGGCACTGCGCTCCCACTCGTAGTCGTCGTCGAAGTACCGCTCCGCGAGCGGTTCGTCCGGCATCTCGCCGATCGCCTGCTTCTCCTCCTGGTAGGACGGGCGCTCGTCGTCGACGTAGAAGCGCCCGGTGAGGACCTCGCCCTCGTAGAGGGCGTCCTCTGCTTCGTACATCATCTCCGACGCCTCGCGGCGGTCGTGGATGTCGAAGTCGTAGTCGTCGCTGTCCTGGATGTCCACGTACGGGACGTACTGCTTCGCGTCCTTGTTCCAGGTCGGGCACTGGGTCAGGAAGTCGATGTGCGCGAAGCCGTCGTGCTCGATGGCCTCCTTGATGATCTCCTTGGCCTGGTTCGGGTTGACGGCGGCCGTCCGGGCGATGTACGACGCGCCGGACGTCAGGCTCTGGGACAGCGGCCGGATGGGCATCTTGGCGCTGCCCGAGGGCTGGGTCTTCGACTTGTGACCCTTCGGGCTCGTCGGCGAGGTCTGGCCCTTCGTCAGCCCGAAGATCTCGTTGTTGAACACGATGTAGGTCATGTCGTGGTTCTCCCGGGCAGTGTGGACGAAGTGGTTCCCGCCGATGCCGTAGCCGTCGCCGTCCCCGCCGGCGGCGATGACCTCGACGCCGGGGTTGGCGAGCTTGGCGGCGCGGGCGACCGGGAGCGACCGACCGTGGATCGTGTGGAAGCCGTACGTTTCGAGGTAGCTGTTCAGCTTGCCCGAGCAGCCGATCCCCGTTACCGTCAGCGTCTCGTCGGGCGTGCGGCCGACCTCCGGGAGGGCCTGCTTCAGCGCCTTCAGGACGCCGAAGTCGCCGCATCCCGGACACCACGTCGGCTGGGGCTCCAGCCCGGGCGTGAATTCGTCTCGGTCGATGTCGCGTTCTTCACCGATTGCGTTGAATGCGCTCATGATTAGTCACCTGCTGCGGGTTCGATCCGAGTACCGGTCGCGAGGTCGTCAGCGCTGTCGTCGATCTGGGCCTCGAAGCCCTTGACGATCTCGCCCGGCTCGAACGGGTTACCGTTGTACTTGAGGAGGCTGGTCATCTTGTCGCCGTAGAGGCCGAGTTCCTTCTGGGTCAGGCCGCGGAACTGGGCCGTGGCGTTCATCTCCACGACGAGCGCCTCGTCGACGCTCTCTAAGAACTCCGTCATCTCCCTCTCGGGGAACGGCATCATGTCGCTGACGCCGATGGACTTCACCGAGTGACCGGCGTCGTTCAGGCGGTCGACGGCCTCCTCGACCGCGCCCTGCTGACTGCCCCACGTGATGATCCCGTAGTCCGCGTCCTCGGGACCGTGGTAGGTCTGCTGGGACTCGTGTTCCTCGTCGAGCTCCGTGCGGATGGACTCGAGCTTCTGCATCCGGCGGTCCATCTGGTAGACCCGGTTCTCGGGGTCCTCGCTGATGTGACCGGCCTGGTTGTGCTCGTTACCCGTCGCGAGATAGCGACCGCCCTTCTGTCCCGGCAGCGAGCGCGGGCTGACGCCGTTCTCCGTCTCGTGGAGGAACCGGTGGAACTTGCCCGACTCGTCGTGTGCGGCCTCCGCGATCTCGTCCTCGGTGAGGACGCTCCCCGGGTCCGGGTTGGGTTCGCGGTCGAAGAAGCTCGCGGGGAGGTTCGTGTTCTCGCCGGAGAGCTTCTGGTCGAAGATGACGATGGCCGGGATCTGGTAGTCGTAGGCCATCTTGAACGCCATCCGCGTCTGGTCGTACGCCTCGGCGACCGTGCCGGGCGCGAAGACGACGCGGTTGGAGTCGCCCTGGCTGGAGTACAGGACGTGTTCGAGGTCGCCCTGCTCGGGCTTGGTCGGCATCCCGGTCGACGGGCCCGCGCGCATCGCCTCGACGAGGACGACCGGCGTCTCGGTCATCTCCGCGAGGCCGAGCGGCTCGCTCATCAGGGCGAAGCCGCCGCCGGAGGAGCCGGACATCGCCTTCACGCCGGCGTGGCTCGCACCGACCGCGAGCGCCGCCGCGGCGATCTCATCCTCGACCTGCTCGGAGATCCCGCCGAACTTCGGCAGGTTCTGGGACATGATGGTGAACACGTCCGTCCACGGCGTCATGGGGTAGCCGGAGATGAACCGGCAGCCCTCGTCGAGCGCGCCGTAGGCGATCGCGTTCGACCCGGAGAGCAGGACCTGCTCCTCGTCGTGCTCGCCCGTGGGGACGCGCAGGTCGTGCTCGAAGTCGTACTCCTCCTTGACCTGGTCGTAGGACTCCTGCAGGATCTGGAGGTTCGCCTCCAGGATGTCGCCGCCCATGGCGTCGGACATCAGGTCCTCGATGTGCGTGAGGTCCATGTCCAGCAGCGCGGCAGTCGCGCCGACGCCCGCCGTGTTCCGCATGACCTCGCGGCCGTGCTCCTTCGCGAGCCCGCGCAGGTCGAGGTCGAACACGTGCCAGTCGTTCTCCTCGGCGCGCTCCTCGAAGTTCGGCACGTCCTCGGCGTCGAGCAGCCCCGAGTCGTACACGATGATGCCGCCCTCGCGGAGTTCGTCCAGGTTCTCCGACAGCGGCTTCGTCTCCTCGTTGCCGTAGTAGGCGTTCTCCTGCGGATTTCGGGCGAACGAGTCGCCCAGCGCGAGCAGGAAGTTGTAGCCGTCACCGCGCGATTTCACCTCGTGCTCGGCGGCCCGGATCTCCACGTACGTGTGGCCACCGCGGATGCGCGAGGGGTAGTGACGATGCGTGAATACGTTCAGCCCCGCTCGCATCAGGGCCTTCGCGAAGTTCTGGCTCGTCGAGTCGATCCCGTCACCGGAACCGCCCGCGACTCGCCAGATGAGTTCGTTGTCAGTCATAGTTTAGCTCCCGGCCCTTTCGGGCCACCAGTGTCCATTAGTTTTCGATAGCTCAACTAAAGCCTTTGCTATACATTGACAAGGAACTATTGTGAAGATTCTTCGCGTTTGACGGTGAGGGGAACCACCTCTCTAGAAACCGATTCCAAATATTTATAATCCGGTTGAATGTGTAACTAACTCCGAGACGAATGAAAGGAATGGTAATGACCGTACTGCTCGTTACAGTAACGGTAGGCACCCCGATCGCAGGACATCCCCCGAACAACGAAGCTCCTCTCGCGGACGCCGGACTCGATCAGACCGTCTCTCTGGGCTCTACCGTCCTCTTGGACGCCACCGGGTCTCAGGACCCGGACGGAGAGATAGCCGCGTACAGTTGGCGTATCACCGCACCGAACGGTTCCGTCACCAGTCCGACGTGTACGGACTGCGCTCGGACGGAGTTCGCACCGTCGGAGACGGGAACCTACGCGGTCCGTGTTACTGTCACTGACGACGACGGCGCGACGAGCGCCGACACGCTCTACGTGAACGTGACGCCCGGCGACTCTCCGTCTGTGTCGCTTACCGGCCCGGACGCGCTCGATACCGGGACTGAGGGCACCTATTCCGCCGTGGTCCGACGCGGTGGCGCCTCCCTCGACAACGTACGCTGGCGGGTCGATGGAACGGTCGTACGAAGTGAGTCGATCACCGACGACCGGATCGCTCTCGAACGCTCGTTCGAGTCCCGCGGCAACCGCTCCGTGACGGCCGTCGTCGTCGACGAGTCCGGTCAGCGCGATACGGCGACGGTCACGACGCGGGTAGCGTCTCCGACGTCTCCGAGTCCGAAACCCTCGGATCCGGTCCGAACGGACCCCGATCCCGTCGTCCGCGGCGCGGAACTTCTCACAGGAACCGGCCCGTTTACCGAAACCTACACCGTCGAAACCAGACGGGACTCGTCTCGCGTCGAGCAGGTCAGCTGGACCCGCGACGGCGAGTCGAACGGCACGACACGGGAACTTACCGCGGACTGGGAGCCCGGTCGACACTCGCTCACGTCCGAGGTGACGTACGCCGACGGCTCCAGCGCCAACGCACAGTTCGAGAACGGCAGTACCACAGTCGTCGTCGATCCCCGTCCGACCGCCTCGTTCCGACAGATCGACAACGGAAGCACCCTCTCCGGCATCGTCGACGCGTCGGACGCCAACGGCAACCTCCAGCGAGTCTCCGTCGAAGTCGACGGGACGAGGATCAGAGAGTGGGACGCACGCGACAGTCCGCGGTTCGGCAAGATCTACGATCGACAACTCCTCTTCCGGGAGGACGAGGTCTCCCTCGGAACGGCTGAGAACGTGACGCTCGTCGCGGTCGACGCACGCGGGCAGCGCTTCGAAACGACCCGCAACGTAACCCCCCGCGCGAACCCGGAGATCGTTCGCGCCGAGTTCGTCAACGGGCCGGTCGACTCCTACCACGACCGGATCGAAGCGGAGCGCTACGCTGCCCATCACGTCGTTGAGGTGGATCTAGACGGAGCAAGCCCCGGTGCCGTCGAAGTGGAAACAGGGTCCCGTTCGACGAATGTGAGCGAAGTCGATACTGTAGAATTCAACAAATACAGGGACTATGATAGAGAAAGAGGAACACTTACCGTTCACACTTATTGGAGCGGGATATCACCCGGTAACTATACTGTTTTATCGGACGTAGAGATCTCTAACCAGAATCAAATAAATGATAGCACAGAATCCATTTCTACTACGTTCTCCGTGACACCCAGTCCGCCTGAAATCCGGATCAATATCACTCATGGCGGATATTTCGAGCATATCCGCGACTTCGGAAAGGTCGTGGATGCCAGAGATTCGTTTGATCCGGATGGGACGGAAATTAAGTTCCACTGGGGGCAAGGTGCGCAAGCGACTACCATAACCGGAGTTGGAAAGTTTAGCTCATTTCGGTATGCCAATTTAACAGTTAGGGACGATTATGGTCTAGAAAGTGAGATCCCCCATCAGTTCGCTCAGTATTATACTCCGGAGATAACACATGTAAGAGAAGTTTCTCAAGGGCCCTATAATCTAACTGACTCAGTTCGATTCAATGTGTACTCTGACCGTTTTCAGTTTACAAAGAATCTATTCCATGAACGCCACGATGTAGAGGTAACTGCAGCGTATGGCGTCCGCTTGTTAGAATTCAACAGTAATACAATCGAAAGGAGAGAGGCAGAAACGGATCCAGACATCGATCAGAGTGGGCAACAATATGTGGCGACTGTCGAGGTTGAAGCAGCAGCGCTCACTGGAGACAGGCCTGTGCCAGATGTTACGTTCTACAATCCTTCACATCCCCAGACGACTCGTAAAAACGCCTCACTTACTACGGACAGCCGTATCTTCGCTGCCGCAGAGTGGGAACGAACGAACATGACGGTTGAAGATCTATCTTATGATGTCCGTCTGCCATATCGAATACAGCGAACGGTAGGCTCCAGAGAGCGACGCAACCAGTTGTTAGAAGCAGGGTATCGCGTTGATCGACAGGGCGAAGCTGGCACTGAGTATGTAGTGGAGAAACGAGAGCAGGTACGGGAAGCCCAGTATGACGAAGAAACGCAGTGGTACCGGACGAGAACCGAACGTAATCAGTTCCTTGAGGTATCCAAAGGATGGCAGACAGGAGAGAGAGACGTCCAGCAACGAACCCGTACTACCACTGAGACGGAGTGGCGAAATACCCGCGGGGGCCGGGGAGAATTCACCGGAAATACCCGTCGTATTCAGACAGAACCTGCCCAGTATCGTACTCTTCGTAAATATCAATACGACACTGCTGTCGAGCGGACGAGAACGATAACGGAAACGCACACTGTTTCCGTTCCCGATCCGGACGGATGGGGGACGGTCGAACATACTTATGAGACGACAAAAGAAGAAACTTACACGACGACAGTCACGAGGTCGTATTGGAGTACAGCCGCTCGGGGATTCGGTCATTCATTCACCGGCGAAACACGGCGTGTCGAGAATTCACCTGCGGAGTACACGAATCAGTACCAGTATTCGTATCAAACAGAAGTAATCGAAAACGTTCCTCGATACAGCGCTACACGACGTATACAGACGCAGACAGCGAAGTACGAGTGGCAGATACACGAGACACTATCTGACGGGGTTATCGCGAGACAAATGGCCCAAACGAGTTCTGATATGAGGATCGGTGAACGGAGGCCCATCAGCCAGTGGGTCTTGAGTAAACAAAGTGGATTCCAGAACGTCACGAAGAGCGACTACGACAACCGAAACAATGTCATACGGACCAGAGCACTCGTCAGGGGGAATGTCACGCGCATTTCTGAACAAACCAATGGTGACAATCTCCGACGAGAATACGTTCGTGACTTCACGACGGAATATGTAGACTCAGGGGTTGTGGATCCAGAGGAAATAAAAGACGAGTTGCATTCGATGGGGGAAAAGAGAGATCCATGTCTCCCTAATCGAGTTACGAGGTGTGAGCGATGAGTAAGAAGTTGGTTTCCATTTCAGTATTACTATTGCTTCTTGTGGGTTCTCTGGGAAGTGTACCGATAGCTCTAGGAGAGCCAACTGCTGATGAAGGGTTTGACAATAATTCTGAAGAGGTAACTGATAGATATGGGATAGAATACACCGTTAAATTTCAGGAAAGTGAAAATAGGATCGAAGTGAGTGCCCATAATCCCACGTCCAGAGAGCAGTTGACAGGATTCGAAGTAAGAGTAGACGGTTATCGAAATAGAGAAGAAACTCTGAATATTTCCCAGAATAAAACCTGGAAAGAGTCGTGGGATATTACTGACAATATTGATGGTACTCAAGATGAACATCGAGTGATATTTTCAGTAGTTGGTGAATCTGTCAGGTTCAACTTTAACCGAGAGATAGATCTCTCAAATTCCACAGAAGTCCCCTCACCACGAATAACGAACGTCGAAGTGACCAACGGAACGGTCTACGGAAACGAAACTTCGGTCTTAGAGGTTACTGTGGAGAACCCCGCAGACCAGCTTTACGGTTCAAACTTGATGGTACATACGCTTGAAACGAACCATAGCCGTCTCGGGGGTGCTACCGCTGCACCCGGGGAACAGACGACGGTCCAAGTCCCGCTAGACGAACCACGGGGATCGACCATCGCCGGAGAGGTCCGACTGTACGACGAGAACCTCTCCGAGGCGGAGGACGGTTTCGATCAGCGCGAGTTCGTCGGCCGCGCCGGCGGGGACACGAAGGTGTGGAACAGGACGTACGAACCGGCCGACCCGCACTGGGCCAAAAGCGGCGGGTACCGGTACGAGAACGAGACGATGGAGGAGCGGATCGACGACGGTGAGGAAGAGTCGTCGGTGCCCGCAACCGTGACCCTCGCGGCGGGAATCATCCTCCTCCTCGCGCTCGTCGTCTGGCGGTATCGGTAACCCCTTACTCCTCGTTCTCCGGACTACTGGGGTGGTACTCCGTATCGTACTCGCCGGGCCGGTCGTCGACGCGGTCGGGGTTCATGCGGCCGGAGAGCAGCATGAAGTCGACGAGCGTCAGCGCGAGCATCGCCTCGACGACGGGGACGCCCCGCGGCGGGAGGACCGGGTCGTGCCGGCCGATCACCTTCTCCTCTTTCTCCTCGCCGGTCTCCCAGTCGACCGTCTGCTGGGACTTGGGGATCGACGTGGGCGCGTGCAGGGTCACCTCGCCGTAGATGGGTTCGCCGCTGGTGATGCCGCCCTGGAGGCCGCCGTGGTCGTTCTCGGCGGGGACCGGGTCGCCGTCCTCGCCGAACTCCCAGTGGTCGTTGCGCTCGTAGCCGGTGTACTCCCGGGCGTCCTTGCCGAGGCCGAACTCGAAGGCGGTCGTCGCGGGGACGCTCATCATCGCCTGGCCGAGGCGGGCCTCGACCGAGTCGAACCGGGGCGCGCCGAGGCCGCGCGGGACGCCGCGGGCCTCGAAGTAGATGCTCCCGCCGATGGAGTCGCCCTCCTCCTGGTACTCCTCGATGAGTTCCTGCATCGCCTCGGCGGTCTCGGGGTGGGCGCAGCGGACGTCGTTCTCCTCGGAGTGCTCCTTGATCTGCTCGAAGGAGACCTCGGGCGCCTCGACGTCGCCGATCTGGTTGACGTGGGCCTTGAGTTCGATCCCCTCGCGGGCGAGCAGTTTCTTGGCGATCGCGCCGGCGGCGACCCAGTTGACCGTCTCGCGCGCGGAGGAGCGCCCGCCACCGCCCCAGTTTCGCGTGCCGAACTTGGCGGAGTAGGTGAAGTCGCCGTGGCTCGGCCGCGGCGCAGTGATGAAGGGCTCGTACTTGCCGGAGCGGGCGTCCTTGTTCTGGATGACCATTCCGATCGGGGTGCCCGTCGTGTAGCCGTCCTGAACGCCGCTTTTGATCGAGACGTCGTCCGGCTCGCCGCGGCTCGTCGTGATCATCGACTGGCCGGGTTTGCGCCGGTCGAGGTCTTGCTGAATGTCCTCCTCGGAGAGTTCGAGCCCGGCAGGACAGCCGCTGACCGTCACGCCCATGGCCTCGCCGTGGCTCTCGCCGAAGGTGGTCACCTGGAACAGGCGACCGAAGCTGTTGCCGTTCATTACTCACTCGTCCGGACGCCGGCCATTTAGATGTTGCAATACGCGCAAGAACGGGCAGGGCGGCTCGGCAGCGTCGGCGAGATGGACGCCGACTACTCCCGCAACTCGGACAGCCGGACAGCCGCGAACGGCACCAGCATCTCGTGGGGGTGTAGGCCGCCGTGCATCCCGATCAGTTCCAGCTCACCCGGTTCGGCGTCGCCCCACCAGGTCCCCAGGTTCCGGTGAGTGAGAACCAGGTCGCCGAGGCGGCGGCGGAAGGCTCCGGAGGGCTCGACGTCGCCGAACAGGTCGCGGCCGAGGACCTCCTCGCGGGTGAAGACCCGCGCGTCGAGTTCGCCGCGGAGGCGGTCGGCGACGGCGTCGACGCGGTCCGGCCGGAGCTGTAGGTGAACGTTCCGTGGGCTCCCGGAGAAGCGGATCGGCGTGCCGTCGGCGCGCTGGCGGAGGGAATCGGGCAGCCCATCGATGCCGCCGAGGTCCACGTTGCGTGCGGGGTCGGTGTCGACGTGGCCGTGGTCGGCGGTGACGACGAGGAGCGCGTCCTCCGCGGTGTCGTCGCCGACGCTTTCGACCGCGCGTTCGAGCTGCTCGCAGAGCGACGCGAGCGTCTCCTGATAGGACTCCGCCTCGGTCCCGTCAGCGTGCGAGGCGGCGTCGATCTGGGGGAGGTAGGTGAAGACGTAGGACAGCCCGTCCCCGTCTGTGTCGACGAGGGCATCGCGGAGTCGGTCGCCGACCTCTACGACGTCCTCGTACGGGTAGCCCTCGACACCCTCGACCCCGTCCGCGAAGGGCGACACGAAGCGCGCCCCGATCCCCGCGTCCGCGAGTTCCGGGTACAGCGGGTCCGCGTTCGCCACGTCGTCGCGGGTCAGCCCGGTCGGCGGAGTCCCGTCCTTGGTCAGGAACGGGAGCGCTTCGAACTCCTCGTCGACGGTCGGTTCGTACACGTTCCAGCCGACCACGCCGTGTTCGGCCGGGAGGGCGCCGGTGTGGAGCGTGGTGATAGCTGCGGCCGTCTCCGAGGGATAGACGGAGGTGAGCGGCGTGACGACGCCGCGTTCGGTGATCCGGTCGAGGAGCGCGTGGCGCTCGCGGTCGCGCTTCCACTGTTGGAGACCGAACCCGTCGATCAGGACGACGAGGACGGTGTCGACGCCGTCCGTCTCGACGCCGTCGAAGACGTCTTCCGGGAGCGTTCGCCCGGTCTCCGCGCCGAGCAGCGACGTGGCGGTGTGGGAGACGTTCGCGAAGCAGTACCCCTCGTAGTCCGGGAAGAGGTAGCCGTCGTCCTCGAACTCGTCACGGAGGTGGGCCTCCACGTCCGACCGAAGCATGGTCGAGGCGTCGGCCGACCGCGAGAAGTAGCTATCGGTGCTGTGGGTCGGTGTACCGCTCTCGGTGGTTCACTCCCCCGAGCGTTCGACCGACGCGCCGAGGTCGTACAGCACGTCGAAGAAGTCGGGGAAGGAGACGTCGACGTGTTCGCCGCCCTCGATCGTCGTCTCGCCGTCGGCGACGAGGCCGGCGACAGCTAGCGACATGACGACGCGGTGGTCCGCGCGGCCGTCGACCCGCGCGCCGACCAGGTCCGAGTCGCCGCCGTGGATCGTGAGGGTGTCCTCCTCTTCGCTGACCTCCGCGCCGAGCTTCTCCAATTCCTCGGCCATCGCGCTCACGCGGTCGGTCTCCTTGTAGCGCACGTGCTCGCAGTTTTCGATCTCCGTGACGCCGTCGGCGATAGCGCCGACCGCGGCGACCGTCGGCAGGAGGTCCGGCGTGTCGCCCACGTCGACGGTGGTGCCGACGAGGTCGGAGCGTTCGACGGTGATGACGCCCTCCTCGCGGTCCCAGTCGACGGACGCGCCCATGTCTTCGAGGATGCCGACGATCGCGCTGTCGCCCTGCGCGCTCGGATGGGCGCCCTCGACGCGGAGGTCGTCCCCAGCGGCGACAGCGCCGGCGGCGAGCAGGTACGACATCGAGGAGAAGTCGCCGGGGACGTGGTACTCCCCGCCGGCGTCGTAGGACTGCCCGCCGGCGTCGTAGGACTGCCCGCCGGCGACGCTGAACCCGTCGTCGGTCTTCTCGGCGTCGACGCCGAAGTCGTCGAGCACCTCCAGCGTGATGTCCACGTACGGCGCGGACTTCAGTTCGGTTTCGAGGTCGACGTCGATCCCCTCGTCGGTGACGGCGCCGGCCATCAGTAGCGCCGTGATGTACTGTGACGACACGTCGCCGGGGATAGAGACCTCGCCGCCGGAGAGGGGGCCGCCGACGACCAGCGGCGCTTGCCCGTTGCCGCGGGTGCTCTCCGCGCGCCCGCCCAGGTCCTCGATGGCGTCGAGCAGCGGCCCTTGCGGGCGCGACCGAAGGGAGTCGTCGCCGGTGATGACCGTCGCGCCGTCGGCGAGCGCCGCCGCGGCGGTGACCAGCCGCATCGTCGTCCCGCTGTTGGCGCAGTCGACGACGTCGTCCGGGACGTAGGGGCGGCCGGCGAAGCCGGTGATCGCGAGGTCGTCGCCGGAATCTTCGACGGTGCCGCCGAAGGCCTCGACGGCGCGCATCGTCGCGCGGGTGTCGGCGCTCCGGAGCGGGTCGTGGACCAGCGCCCCGTCCGCGTAGCCGGCGGCGAGGATGGCGCGGTGCGTGTAGCTCTTCGACGGCGGGGCTCTCGCAGCGCCCGCGACCGTCGACTCGGAGACGGTGACGTCCATAGCGGATGCTTTCCCCGCACCGCTATCAGGCTACCGGAGTCGGCAGCGTTCCCCCGCAGCGGACGCCGAGAGCGGATCGGATCCCCGCATATTTTGTCGGTTCCGGCCGGAGCAACGCGCATGGAACCCGACCTCTCGCGACTCGACGCGCACCTCGACGACGCGGACGCCGACGGCTACCTCATCTACGACGACGACTCGGAGTCGGACCAGCTCTATCTCGCCGGGTTCGGCGCGCCCGACCCGTTCACGACGCTGTACACGCCCGACGGCCTCCACCTGCTCGTCTCCGGGCTGGAGTACGGCCGCGCGACCTCCGAGAGCAGGGCCGACAGCGTCACCCGACTGGCCGACTACGACCGCCGCGCGAAGATCGAGGAGTACGGTCGCCACGAGGCGTTCTACCGGATCATCGCGGAGTTCCTCGACGACCACGGCGTCGCCGCCGCCGCCGTCCCCTCGGACTTCCCCGTCGGCCTCGCCGACGGCCTGCGGGACCTCGACGTGACCGTCCTTCCTGAGACCGACGACGTGATCACGGAGATCCGGTCGGTCAAGACCGACGAGGAGGTCGAGCACGTCCGCGCCGCCCAGAAGGCGAACGAGGCGGCGATGGCGGCGGCGGAGTCGCTGATCGCGGCGGCCGACGTGGAGGACGGCACCCTCGTCTACGAGGGCGAGCCCCTGACCAGCGAGCGCGTCAAGGAGGAGATAGAGGTGACGCTCCTGCGCAACGGCTGCGCGCTCGACGAGACCATCGTCGCCTGCGGCGCGTCGGCCGCCGACCCGCACGACCGCGGGAGCGGCCCGCTCGCGGCCGACGAGACGATCGTCGTCGACATCTTCCCGCGGGACAAGGAGACGAAGTACCACGCCGACATGACCCGGACGTTCGTCAAGGGCGAGGCGAGCGACGAGGTCCGGGACTACTACGAGACGACCCACGACGCGATGGAGGCGGCGTTCGACGCCATCGAGCCCGGCGCGACTGGGGCCGAGGTCCACGACGCCGTCTGCGACGTGTACGAGTCGGCCGGCTACCCGACGCTTCGGAGCGACGAGAGCGCCGAGACGGGATTCATCCACGGCACCGGCCACGGCGTCGGTCTGGACGTCCACGAGCAGCCGGGCGTCCACCCGGACGGCGAGGAGCTCGAACCGGGTCACGTGATCACCGTCGAGCCCGGCCTCTACGACCCCGAGGTCGGCGGCGTCCGCATCGAGGACCTCGTGGTCGTCACGGAGGACGGGTACGAGAACCTCACGGACTACGAGAAGGCGTTAGAACTGTAACCCGCGCGTCGCGGGAAGTCGCTCCCGGAGTTACGCCTGCGAGCGGGCGTCCTCGACCCACGCCGGCGGTTCGACCGTCACGTCGCCGAGCGCGGTGACGCGGTAGCTCGCCTCGAACGAGACCGCCGTCCCGTCGCTCGTCGTCCCCTCGGCGGAGACCTGCACCTCGTGGACGACGCCGGACTCGCTGACGAGGGCGAAGCCGGAGGCGTTCTCCGTCTCGAAGTTCTCGTTGCTGTCGTTGTACGCGGCCAGCTCGTAGCGGACCAGGGTCTCGCCGTCGCGCTCGACGACCTCCTCGGCGGTGAAGTTACCGGTCGAGAGGAGGTCGTTCACCAGCTGGCCGGCGGTCTCCTGCCGGTGGGTCTCCTCGAAGGACGCGCTCGACTCCTGGACGCGGAGCCTGGTGTCGCCGTTCGCGGTCAGGTTGTTGTGCTGGTGCGTCGCGTTCTGGTACCACTCGTTTTGCATCCCCTCGGTCGCGATCGCGCCGACCATCCGCTGGTCGTCGAGGCTGCTCCGGAGGGAGTACGTCACGTTCTGGCTCCGCTCGCCCTGGACGGACGTCTGGTCGATCTCAATCGCGTAGTCGCTCTCGTTCAGCGCCGCGCCGTGGGCGGCGACCACTGCGTCCACGTCGTCGATGCCGTCGGCGGACGCCCCGTCGGGGTAGTCGACGTCCGAGAGCGACAGGGCCTCGGTCGTCTCCATCTCCGTCGTTCCGTTCGTCTCTCCCTCGGGCGCGTCCGAGCCCACGAGGCCCGAACACCCCGCGAGAGCGACGAGGGCGATCACGGCCGTGACTGCGAACAATCTGCGATTCATACCGATACCTACCATTTCTCATTGATAAACCTGGCGAGGGTATCGGTGCGCTGATCGAACCGCTTTTAGGAGAGAGCGAGCCTACTTCCCGTCAATGGAGGTACTGGTCGTCGGCGCGGGGGCGATGGGTCGCTGGTTCGCCGACGCCGTCGGGGCCGCGACCGCGTTCGCCGACGTGGACCGAGACGCGGCGGCGGCCGCCGCCGAGGCGACGGGCGGGCGCGTCGTCCCCCTCGACGGGGACGAGACGTTCGACGCGGTGTGTATCGCGGTGCCCATCTCGGCCGGCGAGGCGGCCATCGCAGAGCACGCCCCGCGGACCGAGCGCGCGCTGGTGGACGTCACCGGCGTCATGACCGGCCCCGTCGCGGCGATGGCCGAACACGCGCCCGACCGCGAGCGGCTGAGCCTGCACCCGATGTTCGCGCCGGAGAACGCCCCCGGCAACGTGGCGGCGGTCCGAGACGCCGCCGGCCCCGTCACCGACGCGATCGTCGAGGACCTGGCCGCGGCGGGCAACGACCTGTGCGAGACGACGCCCGCGGAGCACGACGAGGCGATGGAGACTGTACAGGCGAGTGCCCACGCCGCCGTCCTCGCGTTCGCGCTCGCGGCCGGGGACGTGCCCGAGGGGCTGACGACGCCGGTGTACGAGGACCTGGCCGCCATCGCGGACCAGGTGACCGGGAACGAACCGCAGGTGTACGCCGAGATCCAGTCGACGTTCGACGGCGCGGACGCGGTGGCGGAGGCGGCGGCCCGTCTCGCCGACGCGGACGGCGACGCGTTCGAGGCGCTGTACCGGGAGGCGAGCGAGCGATGAGCGACCGGCCCGCGACAGACGACAGCGAGGACACCAGACGATGACAGACCAGCGAGCGGCGATACGATCGAACGCGAAGTACCTGCGCAACGTCAGGCCAGTCGATCCCGAGGAGATCTGCGAGTACGTCGAGGGCCAGCCCCACCCCGCGGTCGTCCGGCAGACGCTCCGCGAGGAGGCGTTCGACCTCGGCCTCGTCGAGCGCGAGGACGGCACCTTCGTCCCGGTCGACGACGAGCCGGCGCGGCCAGCGTTTCACGGCGTCACGTCGTTTCCCGACGCCTACGCTCGGGAACTGGAGGACCTGCTGGTCGAGCGCTACGGCGCCGGCTGGCCCGAGGGAGAGAGCGGCGACGCGCTGCGGGAGACGATCCGGAAGCTGAAGGACGCATACTACCGACAGCATCCCGTCGAGTACGATGCGGAGGCGGCGCTCGCCTACGCGGTCTACCACCTGCCGGACTACTACGCCGCCGTCCAGTACGTCCTCGCGGAACTGGCCGAGGAGGGGCTGCTGCCCCGGACGCTCCGCGTGCTGGACGTGGGCGCGGGCGTCGGCGGCCCGGCGCTCGGCCTGCACGACTTCCTCCCCGACGACGCGCTCGTCGACTACCACGCCGTCGAGCCCAGCGCGAGCGCGGACGTCCTCGAACAACTACTCGACGGGACGCGGCGGAACTTCCGGACGACCGTCCACCGCGACCGGGCGGAGGAGTTCGACCTGAAAACGGATGGCTCGGCGGGAGACGGCGACGACTGGGACCTGATCCTCTTCGCCAACGTCCTCAACGAACTGGACGACCCGGAGGGGACGGCCCGCAGCTACCTCGACGCGCTGGCAGAGGACGGCTCGCTGGTCGCGCTTGCGCCCGCGGACAAGAACACGAGCGCCGGCCTCCGCGCGGTCGAGCGCTCCCTGACCGACGACGCAGCGGTGTTCTCGCCGACCGTCCGCCTGTGGCCCCACGAGGAACCGGACGACGCGGGCTGGTCGTTCACGGTGAAACCCGACCTCGACGCGCCGGCGTTCCAGCGTCGACTGGACGAGGCCGCGACCGATCCCGAACACGAGCCCGGCGAGTTCGTCAACGTCGACGTGCAGTACTCCCACGCGATACTGCGGCCGGACGGCCGGCGGAAGATCGACTACAACCCCGACCCGTCGCGGTTCGCGAAGATGGCTGAGATGGACGCCCACGTCACCGACCGCATCGACCTCGTCGCGCTCAAGTTGAGCCACGACCTCAGCGGTCCCGACGCCAACCCGCTGTTCAAGGTGAGCGACGGGAGCGAAGGGGTCGACCACTACGCCGTGTTGACGAAGGAGACGACGCTGAACGCCGACCTCCGGACGGCGGAGTACGGCGACCTGCTGACGTTCGACGGGGCGCTCGCGCTGTGGAACGACGACGAGGGGGCGTACAACCTCGTGATCGACGAGGAGACCGTGGTCGAGCGCGTGCCGGTGTAGGCACGACCGGCGGCCGCAGACCGCGGACCCCCGACCGCTGACGGTCGGTCCCTCGCTCCGACCGAGCGGTGGGCTTTTCGCGGAGGCCTCCTAGTCGAAGCCCATGGCGGAGAACGACCGGCCCGAGATCCTCCTGACGAACGACGACGGCATCGAGAGCCCCGGCTTCCGCGCGCTGTACGACGCGCTCTCGGCGGTCGGCAACGTCACCGCCGTCGCCCCCGCGGACGACCAGAGCGCGGTCGGGCGGGCGATGTCGAACGAAGCGGCGGTGACCGAACACGAGCTCGGCTACGCGGTCGAGGGGACGCCCGCGGACTGCGTCGTGGCCGGGCTCCAGGCGCTCGGGCCGTATCCGGACATCGTGGTCTCCGGATGCAATACCGGCGCTAACCTCGGCGCGTACGTGCTCGGGCGGTCCGGCACGGTCAGCGCGGCCGTCGAGGCGGCGTTCTTCGGCGTACCGGCCATCGCCGTCTCGCTGTACGTTCCCGTCGGCGACATCGAGTGGTCCGACTTCGAGCCGGCCCCCGGGGACTACGAGGAGGCCGTCCGCGCGACGACGCACCTCGTCGAGAACGCGCTCGACGCGGACCTGTTCGAGACCGCGGACTACCTGAACGTGAACGCGCCGATGCCCGAGGGGACGCCCGCCCCGATGGAGGTCACCGAGCCGTCGCACGTCTACGACATGGACGCCACCCACGAGGACGGCGTCGTCCGCCTCCACGACCGCATCTGGGAGCGCATGGCCGAGGGCGACGTTCCGGACCCCGAGGGGACGGACCGCCGGGCGGTCGCCGAGGGGCGGATCAGCGTCTCCGCGCTCACCGCGCCCCACACCACCGAGCACCACGAGCCGCTCGACTCGCTCGTCCAGGCGTACCCGGGCAACGCGTCGCGATAGGCCGCGAGGCCGGTCCCGCAGCGGTGACCGCGCGCGTGGTTTTACGTCGCGGTCGCCCGTACCGTCGACCATGTCGCACGTCGAAATCGAGTACTGCGTCCCCTGCGGCTTCCTCGACCGCGCCGAAGACGTCCAGCACGCCCTGCTGTCCTCGCTGGGAGAGGATCTAGAAGCCGTGACGCTGCGCACCGGCGACCACGGCGTGTTTCGCGTCGACGTCGACGGCGAAACCGTGTTCGACAAGGCCGACGACGAGTTCGACGTCGACGGCATCGTCCGCGACGTTCGGAACCGGCTCTAGCGCCCCCTCGTACCGCTCCGCCGACACCGTTTTGGTAGCCGTCCCCGAGACCCGACGTATGACCGACAGATCCGTCGCGGGGGCGACCGAGCACCGCGACCGCCCCGTCTTCCGAGCGATCGCCGACGAGATGGAAGCGTGGCTGGGCGACGACTCCACCGGCCACGACATGGACCACGCGTGGCGCGTGTTCGACCTCGGCGTCCGCATCGCCGAGGCGGAGGGCGCGGACGTCGAGGTCGTCGGCGCCGCCGCGCTGACCCACGACGTGCACCGCGCGATGGGCGAGTCGATGGACGTCCACCCGAAGGAGTCGCTTGAGGAGGTCCGAGCCGTGCTCTCAGCGGCGGGCTACCCCGCGGAGAAGGTCGACGACGTGCTCCACTGCGTGACGGTCCACGACGAGTACGAGTTCCGCGGGATCGAGCACGAGGCCGAGAGCGTCGAGGCCGAGGTGCTCCGCGACGCGGACAACCTCGACGCGATGGGGGCGGTGGGTATCGCCCGGACCTTCGCGTTCAGCGGCGTCGCGGGCCACCGTCTCTGGGACCCCGACGGCGGGGAGTACTCGGCGCTCGACCACTTCGACGAGAAGCTGTTGCGACTGCGCGAGGAGATGCACACGGAGACGGCGCGGGCGTTCGCCGAGGAGCGCCACGCCTTCATGGAGGAGTTCGTCGAGCGCTTCCGCGAGGAGTGGCGGGGCGAACTGTAACTGACGCGAGGACGTCGCCGCGGCCCGAACTCAGTGCTTGTGCGTGAACAGCAGCACGTCGTCCTCGTGAGTCGTCACGCAGAGGTCGAGCAGCATGCTCAGTTCGAGGCTGTTCATCTCCTCCTCGCAGATCACGAGGTCGTCGAACGGATCGTCGCAGGCCGGACAGGTGATGCTCACCGTGTTGCGGTAAGTCGTGACGCCGTCGGCGGACTCGTGGGGCGTCAGCGACGAGACCATCTCGTCGAATTCGCTTTCGTCCATGGTCTGACAGACGGACCGATCCATCATAATACTTCGTCGCCGCGGACCGGCGCGTGGGCTCGTCGGTCGTGCGGTCACAGAACCGTCGGTCGTCGCGCCCGATAGCCGGAGCGGTCGCTCGCCGGTCGAAAAATCGTAGAAAGCGTGGGTCGAACTCTAGACGCGAACGACGTTCGTCGCGCGCGGGCCCTTGGGGGCCTGCTCGATGTCGAATTCGATGTCCTCATCTTCTTCCAGGTCGGGGCCGCCAACGTCTTCCATGTGGAAAAACACGTCGTCGTCCGCGTCGTCAGTCGAGATGAAACCGTAGCCGCCAGTGTCGTTGAAGAAATCAACAGTTCCTTTCGCCATTACGAATAGACAAACGGCCGCTCTACGGATAACCTTTCCGAGAGTCGTGGTACCACGATGGTATCTTGATGGACGGTCGAACGAAAATACCCGGGCTCGTTCAACGCTCATCTATCCGAGTTGGGAGAGCTACGCCGGTTCGTCGGTCACCCCCTCACCGCCGGCGTGGCACGGCCACCCGACCCCGGTTAACGGGTGACAGTCACCCTCACAGTTTATAGTTAACGAGAACCACGTTACGAGTTAGCATGAGCAGCGAACACTCGGAGGCCAGTTCGATACCCGGCGAAGAAACGGTGCTCGCCGAAGAGATCCCGATCACGCTCCGGTTGATCGGGACGGCCATGGTCAGCGGGCTGGTCGGGATGATCCTGATGCTGCCTCTACTGGCGGGGGTCCCCATCCTGGTCGACCTGTTCCGGACCGAACCGATCCTGGAGTTCGCGACGTTCGCGACAATCATCGGGGTCGAGCCGTCGCTGATCGTCGGGATGGCGCTGTTCGGCCTCGGCGGCACGCTGTTCCTTCCAGTCCAGTTCCTCGTCGTCGGGGCGTTCCTCCCGCCGGACACCCCGCGGTACCTCCGCGGCGTCAGCTTCGCCCTCATCTACTGGATCGGGTTCATGCTGGCGTTCTGGCCCGGCGGCAGCGCCCTCGCGATCGGCCTGTTCATCGTCGTCTCGTTCGTCTCGCACGTGATCTACGGCCTCTCGATCGGCTACCTGACGGACCGGTGGGCCGAGATCCCGCAGCACGCGGTCTGAGGTTTCGAACCCTTTTCGAGAAGTCCGCAGCGGATCGGCTACTCGGTGATGCCGTGAGACGCTACCCTCGGTGCAGTGTTACGCCTCCCTCGACGAGCCCAGAACCGTGACCGAGCACTTGCCCGCATGAGCAACCCCCGCGGGTACATAGGCCCGGAGGCCGAAGGGCCGCTATGACCTCGTGGGACGAACGCTTTCGCACCGGTAGCTATCCGTCCGACCCGGATCCCGCGCCGGTCCTGCGGGACTACGTCGAGACGTTTCCGGACGGACGCGCTCTCGACGTGGCGACCGGCACCGGCCGAAACGCCGTCTTTCTCGCCGAGCGTGGGTACGAGGTCGACGGACTCGACAGATCCCGCGAAGGACTCCGGATCGCGCGACGGAACGCGACGCGGCGCGGCGTCGACGCGCGCTGTAACTGGATCCAGGCCGACGCGACGGCGTTCGAGTATCCGGCGGACCGGTACGACGTGATCGCGATCAGTTTCTTCCGACCGTTCGGGCGACTCCCGGACATCAAAGCGGCGCTGGCGCCCGGCGGCGTCCTCTTCTATCACCACCATCTCCGGTCGTCGGACCCCGTCGACGCCGGCCCCGGAACGGACCGCTACCGGTTCGCGTCGAACGAACTCCTCCGGGCGTGTCTCGACCTGACCGTCCTCTACTACGAGGAGACGACCGACCCCGACGGCGACCGTTCTGCCGCCCACGCAACCGTCATCGCCCGGAACTCGTCGGGTCCGGAGCAAACCTATCCGCGAACGCCCCGGTCGAGAGGGAGAAACGGGTAAGGACCGCCGCGACCGAACTCGTCGGCGGTGCCGACGCCCTGCCCGGCGAACCCCGCAGCGTCCTCGCACGCACGAATCACCGCCACCGCCTGTGCGGTGGAGACTAGTGTCGGGCACTGTCTCACCCGCTGGTCGGCGTAGACTCAGTTCGGAGGAGGGACCCGAGGCCCGGATACCCGGTCGGACAGTCGGTTCATAACAGGATCAGGAAGAGGAGATACGACCCGACGACCGATAGCGACGGCGTGAGGATCCAGAGGACGACGATACGGCTCGTTGCCGCCGGATCGAACAGGGTTTCGGCGGTCAGTTCCTCGATGTCCTCCTTGCCGATCGGTGGCACCGACGGGGGATCGTCGTCCCGGCCGGCGCGGGCGGGGCCCTCACCAGCCGCGAGCTTGCCGACGGTCGGGCCTGCGGGCTCGTCGCCCTCGGCCGGCGGGGCTGCGAGCGCTCCGATGGCGAGACTCGGGCCGGGTTCGTCCTCGGTGGGGAGGGCGGCTAGCTCCGCGAGCGTGACAGCACGACTCGCCCGACCCCAGCCGAGGCCGATGATACAGCAGGTCGTGCTCACCGCGAGGCTCGCAGGAATGCCGTAATACGAGAGGACGGTGATGATCGTCGCACCCACGGTGGAGACGATCAGAGCCGCCAGGATCGGGAGATCGGTGATGCCGTCACCGACCGTCGCGAGGGTGCGACGAGCGATAGTGAACCCGCCGAGGCTGATGGCGCCGACCGCGAGAAGCACGCCCTGGTCGATACTGACCGCTCCGTTGCCGACGACGGGGCGACCGCGTTGGCCGCGTTCGAAGCCCCTGCACTGAACCCCATGTAGCAGGCGATCCCGAGTACCAGCGCCGACCCGACGAGGTCGCGCGGTGACGCGTTCCGGTTGAATCTGAGTCGTGGAAGACCGCCCGAGCGGTCGACCTGTATCAACTGCCGTTCGAGTCGCGTGAACGACATGCGAGCGTCGAGTTGCGGATAGACGTACCGGCCGATGACGGTATCGATCACCAACCCGATGAGCGGCGCGACGAGCCACGCAGAAACGATGGTGAACATCAACGCCTCGTTGAGCGTCCCCGTCGCGAGCCCCAGTCCGACGATAGCACCGACGGCCGTCATCGACGTCGAAGCCGGGACGCCGTAGATGTTCGATATCAGCAGCGAGAGGCCGGTGAAAAACCGGACGCCGATACCCGCCACGGGGGTGAACTTCACCGACGGGACGATGCCGCCGCTCATCGTCTCGATGACGTTCCGGCCGACCGTCCACGCGCCCAGAAACGCGAAGACGGTAAAGAGCACTCCGGCAGTGAATTTTCTGACAAGTCAGCTCCCGACGGCCGGCCCGAAGGCGACCCCGGTCGACGATCCGCCCATATTAAACCCGACGAATGCGGCGACAAACAGGCCAACGACGAGCAGTGTTGTGGCCATAGTCGACTCTCGTATAGGACGACCGTTCCGGTTGTAAATGTAAGGGACCGTCTATCTGTGGTCGGGGCGTACGATGGCGATTCACAGAACGGCAAACAGGAGCGGGGACGAAGACGTCCGAACAGGATCCTTTCCTCTCGAACCCTGATCACGCCGCGAGAACGGTAGTGGACTCGGCGGGATTTGAACCCGCGGCCTTCCCCGTGCCAGGGGGATGATCTACCGCTGATCTACGAGCCCTCGTGCGCAGTATATCGTAGCGTCGGATGTATTGATAAAACCGTCGGATCGGTCGCTCCCCGGGACAGCGTATCACTCGGTCGACTCAACCCCGGTCGTTCGGCTCCGATCCCCGAGTACCAGCCCCGAGACGGTCACACACCGGCCGCACCGTCGGACCGAAGATCCGGAACGATCGTGACGTAGAAACGCTTTCTCATCGATGCGTGCTATCAATCACCATGGTCGATTTCGACTTCGCCGACATCGACGCCGTCGCGGTCGACCCGGACCACTGCCACCGCTGCGGCGAAGCGGTCGGCACCTGCGAGTTCGAGGGGAACGAACAGCCGTGGTGCCCGGAGTGCGACCTCGTGCTCTCCCGGAACCCGGTGCCGGGGGTCCACGTCGTCGTGCGCGACGAGGACAGCGTTCTCGTCCTCGACGAACCGATCCCGCAACATGAGGGGGTGTTGAGCCTTCCCGGCGGACACGCGAGACACGACGAGGGCCCGCGGGAGGCGCTCGTCCGCGAACTGGAAGAGGAAACCGGTCTCCGGGCCGACCCCGCGGACCTACGGCTGCTCACCGTTCTCCACGCCGAGGGGGCGGACGTCGCCTTCTACCTGATCACGTACGCGCTGGCGCGGGCCGACGCCGAGGGCGCGTTGACGCCGGAGGCCGAGGGGTTCGAGGTCGAGTTTCGACCGCTGCGGGAACTCAGAGCGTCGTCCGACCGAATTCGAGACTCCGACCTGGAGCGCATCGAGCTGGCGTTCGACGGCGACGCGGAGTAGAAACCCTTTAGTCCGGCACGCGGGTACGGTCCGACGGGAACAGCACGACCGCAAATCTGACACGCCGTCGCGTTCGACGGCTCGGGATTGCGGTAGTGCAGGCGCGAACGCGCCGATACTACAGCGGTCTGTGCGGTTCCTATCCTCAAACTATGGCACGAATGCACACCCGACGCCGCGGCTCGTCCGGTTCGGACAAGCCGACGGCGGACGAACCGCCGGAGTGGAGCGACGTCGACGACGAGGCCATCGAAGAGCGCGTCGTCGAACTGGCAGAGCAGGGGCTTGACCCGAGTCAGATCGGGATGAAGCTCCGTGACGAGGGCGTGAAAGGCACGCCGGTCCCGGACGTCAAGCTGGCGACCGGGAAGAAGGTCACGGAGATCCTAGAAGAGAACGACGCCGGCTCCGACCTGCCGGAGGACCTGCGGAACCTCATGGAACGCGCGATCCGACTGCGCGAGCACATGGAGGAGAACCCCCAGGACCACCAGAACAAGCGCGCGCTGCAGAACACCGAGTCGAAGGTCCGCCGCCTGGTCGACTACTACCGCGGCGACGCCCTCGACGAGGACTTCACGTACTCGTACGACGTCGCCGTCGACCTCCTCGAATAGATGTCCACCACGGGTCGAACCGCACCGGCCGACGCCGACGCCCTCGCCGCGCGGCTCCGCGAGGCCCCGTTCGTTCGGATCCTCGCGGCCGCCGACGGCGACAGCGTCGCCGCGAGCGCCGTCGTCGCTCGCGCGCTCGACTCGCCGTTCCAGGTGAGCGTCACCCGGACGGCCGACGAGCGCGAGCGCCGCGCGGCGCGGGTCGCGGACGACCACCCTGACGAGGCGGCCCTGACGCTCGTCGTCGGCGACGACGCCGACGGCCCGGCCGTCCCGGGCGTCGAGCGGCCCGCCAGCGTCACCGCCGTCGACGTCGCCCGCGAACTGGGCGCGTCGCCGGACCCGGTGCTTTCGCTCGCCGGAACGTTCGCGGCGGGGACCGTCCCCGGCGCGGGCGACAGCGCGAGCGTCCTCGCCGCGGCGGAGGAGCGCGACCTGGTCGAGCGCCGACCGGGCGTCGCCGTTCCCACCGCCGACCTGACGGACGGGCTGGCTCACACGACGCTCGTCCACGCCGACTTCTCCGGCGACCCGACGGCGGCCGGCGCGGCGCTGGCCGACCTCGACCTGCCGGCGGAGCTCGACGACGACGCCCGGCGGTCGGTCGCATCGCTCGTCGCGCTGTCGGCCACGGGCGGCGAGGGGACTATCCCGCGCGCCGCCGACGCCGTCGAACGGGCGCTTCGCCCGTACGCGACGCCGGACGCGCCCTTCGCCACCGTCGGCGGCTACGCCGACGTGCTCGACGCGGTCGCCGAGCACGCGCCCGGCACCGCCGTCGCGCTGGCGCTCGGCCACGACGCCCGCGACGCCGCGCTCGACGCGTGGCGCGACGCGAGCGAGCGCGCGCACCGCGCGCTCCGCGAGGCGACGACCGGCCGGTACGACGGCCTGTTCGTCGCCCGCGACGACGCCGCGCCGGTCGCCACGGCAGCCCGACTGCTGCGGGACTTCCGATCGCCGGAGCCCGTGGCGCTCGTCGTCGGAAACGGCGAGGCGGCCGCCGCGGCGACGGACGACCGCGGTATCGGCCCGGCGATGCGCGCCGGCGCTGCGGCCGTCGACGGCGAGGCAGGCGGCGACACCCGCACCGGCTACGCGCGGTTCGACCCGGACGAGGACGACGGGGCGACCAGCCCCGAAACGAGGGAGTTCATCGCGGCGTTCAGGGGGGCACTATGAAGCGCGCCGAGATCCGCACGGAACTGGAGCGGCCCGCCCTCGTCGCCGCGGCGGTCAGCCCCGACAACACGTCGGAGATGACCACGCGCGTCGAGGGCGACGCCGTCGTCACGCGCATCGAGCGCGAGACGACCGGCGGGCTCCGGTCGACCGTCGACGACTACGTCGTCAACCTCGACGTCGCCTCCCGGGTAGCACAGCTCGGAAACGACTTCACCAACACACAATCATGAGCGAACGATCAGTCTCGAAGCAGAAGCAGGAGAAGCGGTGGTACACCGTCCACGCCCCGGAGCAGTTCGACCGGGAGCCGCTCGGCGATACCCCCGCGGACGAACCTGAGAAAGTACTGGGCAGAACGATCGAAACCACGCTCGGCGACCTCACCTCGGACGCCGGCGAGAACAACACGAAGCTGACCTTCAAGATCAACGACGTGGGCAGCGACGCGGCCTACACCGAGTTCATCAAGCACGAACTCACCCGCGACTACCTGCGCAGCCTCGTCCGCCGCGGCGCCTCGAAGATCGAGGCCAACATCACGGTGCTGACGACGGACGACTACCGCGTCCAGATCCAGCCCGTCGCGTTCACGACGAAGAAGGCCGACGCTAGCCAGGAGAAGGCCATCCGCCGGACGATGATCGACCTCGTCAACGAGGCCGCCGACGAGCGCTCGTTCGAGCAGCTCATCGACAGCATCGTCGAGGGGCGGCTCTCCAGCGCCATCTACGGCGAGGCGAAGACGATCTACCCGCTTCGCCGCGTCGAGATCCAGAAGGCGACGCTCGAAGCGCGTCCCGAGGAAGTCGCCACCGAAGAGGAGACCGCTGTCGACGTCGACGAAGAGGAAGTCGAGGTCTAACCGACGCAATTTTTCTCCGCGACGCCCGAACGAGCCGAGAGCGCCGCGTCAGCCGATGAACCGGATGTGGATCTCGGTCTGTCGGACGTAGAGGTCGATCTGACCGCTATCGGGGGCGCACTGGTACGTGACCCTGTTACCGTCGGTTTCCTCGTGGGTCCATCCCTCGTCCTCGAAGTAGTCGCCCCAGGCCTCGGTCTTGCTGGAGTCGATGGTCACGTTCACGTAGTCGACCGATGCGGTGTCGGACGACGTGGTCGTACTCCGGTTGAGCGGATACCGCAGGTAGCGCTTGTCGAGTTCCGCGACGACCTGCGCGGTGCCGTCGGAACTGTAAGCGGTTTCCTCCGGCGTCGACAGCGACACGATCGAGACGACGGCGTGCGAGTCGGAACACTGGATCTCGGGCTCCGAGAGCATCGCGCGGCGGTTGTCGCCGTCGCGGCGGAACACGGCCCCGCTCTCGTACTCGATACGGGTGCCCTCGTACTCGTACGTTAGCGCCCCGACCCGATCGAACGATTGGTTCCAGTTCGGGGACGAGACGTTGAACTGGGTGTCCTCCTGGACCGAGATGGTCCCGCCCGAGAGCCGGAGTTCGCCGGATCGGCCCTGAACCTGTCGGTCCTCGATGTCGCCGAGGTTGTCCGAGAGGGCGACGAACGCCCGTTCGGCGTTGCGCTTCTGCTCGTCTTCCTGGTAGCCGGTGAGCGTCGACAGCCCGTAGGTGTAGGTGATACCGACGCTCGTGATGATGAGCGAGAAGACGAGCACGAACGCGATCATGTCGCTGACGGCGCGGTCCGTTCCTCTCATGGGTCGTTCTCGATAGTTATCGTCGGGCTTTCGCCCGGTTCGTTTTCGTACACGATGAACACGTCGCCACCGTTCGCGGCACCGTCCTCCACCTTCGTGTCCAGATCCAGCGGGACGACCACGTCGCGATCGAGCTCCGAAGTGGACAGTACCAGACATCCGTCGTACGCATCGACGTAACTGACGTCGCAGACGGTCCCGTTCCGTAACCGGACCGTGTAACTGGACCCGCTCACCCGCGACGGGTGGTTGGTCTCCAGTTCGATGCGTTCGTCGGCGTCAGGGGTCGCCGCTCGGTCGACGCTGCTTATCTCCCCGCCGATACGGTCGCCGATCGTGTTGAGCTCTCCGCGGGCCGCGTTCTCGCGTTCCTGTTCGAGGATGCTCCCCGCGGAGATGAGCAGTCCCGCGAGCAGGATCGTCGTGATACCGATGGCGAGGATGTGCGTGACGGCGACCGAGACGCCGCGGCGGTCGTCGCGGAAGTGGCCGCGGTCGATCACTGCGGTCCCTCCCTGACCGTGACGGTCTGGTTGCTCTCGTAGGTGACCGACCGGGACTCGAAGTCGAGGTCGACGCCGGCCTCTAGAAGGATGACGTTAGCGTACGGATCGTCTCCATTTCTGGTGTTGTAGTCTGATCGGCCGTCGTAGTCGGTTCCGTTGACGATGAACGAGTAGTTTCCTTCAATCTTATCCGAATCGTCGTACGAAACCGAATATGGGGCAGTAAGCTGCTCCATCGAATCGAACGTGCAGCCGTCCCCGTTGATGCTGCCGTTCGTCACATTAACCGACACCACTCCTGACGGATCACTCTCCGTGCATGACTTCTCTAACGTGTTCCCCTGATACTGATTGAGTACCAGTTCGTTGGACCCGGTTGTATACATTTCGAGCGTTATATCTTGCTCCGAACCGCCCTCACTTCGGAGCGTGATGTTGAAGTAACTGACAGCACTGCTGTAGTCTGGACCGGTATCGACGTTGATGATAAAATCGCTTACATTTCGAGGGTCAGAGTCTTCTACTGGGTGCCAGTCAGTATCTGAATCTGCAGATACAAACGTCCCGCCGTCTTCCTGCACCACTCGCGTCCCGTTCACTGTGCTCGATTTGTTGAACCGCACGTCGACGTACTGCGGACTCGTGTCCGCGTACGACTCCGCTAGGAGGTCGCCGTACACCGTGACGTTCTCGTCGACGTTCTCGACGACCTTGTCGTTGGAGTCCGTCCCGTTTTCCACGTGTTTCACGAGTTCGGGCAGTTCGCGGTCGACCTGCTGCTGGAACTCCGAGGCGTCCTCGACTTCCTCGACGGCGCCGCGGGCGGCGAGGTTGTTCGTGAACAGGACGGTGTTGAACACGACCACCAGACTGAGGATGATGAACGCGATGGCGACGCTCCCCACGAGTACCAGTTGGGCACGGTCGTCATCGGTGAAAGCGGGTCGGGTCACCATACGACGACGCGCACCTCCGCGACGGTGTAGATGGTACTGTTCGGAGCGGTGTCGCTCACCGGGAACTCGTAGTTCGGGTCCGCGGCCGCATCCTCGACCGTGCCGTCGTAGTTCGGCAGCGTGTCGTTGTCGTAGATCGTCACCATTCTGGTCGCGACGACGGCGTTGTCCGACGGCACGCCGCGATACACCATGTTCCTGCGCATCACGCCGACGGTGGCGTTCCCGCCCGCGCCCTCGCAGTTCGAGTCGTTCGTCGCGACGCAGCGGTACTCGACGACGACGTTGTACACCTTCCCGCGCTGGTTGAACGTCTGGTTCAACATCGTCCCGAACTGCGTTGGAGGCGGGTCCGCGCCGTAGCCGATGTCAGACCGTTCGCTCCCCTCGTAGTAGTCCGAGTCTTCGCCGTCGAAGTTCAACACGAGATACTTCAGCGACCCGTTGTTGTGGGCCTGCTGCAGGATGTCGTTGGCCTGCGTCTGGTGCTGCGCGCGGACGTCGCGGTCGACCGTCCCCGAGGTCGTCGGGGTGATGATGACCGACTGGAGCGCGAACAGCACCGCCGTCAGGATCAGCATCGAGCCGATGAACCCTTCGAGCGTGAACGCCTGCGCGCGCTCGTCGTTTCGTCCCGGCATGATCACCACACCCTCACGAGGAGTCGGCAGGCGGACTGGTTGTTGCCCGGGTCAGGGCTACAGACGTTGCCCTCGTCGAACGTGACCACGCGACTGGAACTCGCGGACGGCTGGTCACGGTACGTGTCGCCGCGGGCCAGTTTCGTACTGTCGATACTGTGGATCGTCGACCCGTTCTGCGTCCTGACCGTCACGTTGATTTGCGATGTCGTCGGCAGGGAGTAGAGCTTCCGGAGGGCGTCGCCGCCGTTTCCGGCGTCGAAGAACTCCTCCACCGACGCGTTGTCGAGCGTTCCGGACTTGCCCTCCACGGAGTGGTTGTCGACGAACGCCGACGCGACGCGGTCGGACTGGGCGATCTCGCTGTTCTGTACGTCCCCGTCGAACGGGGAGAAGATGGTGGGGATGAACGCGAACACGAACGCGGTCGTCAGCAGGAAGATGCTGATCCCCACCGCGAAGTCCTGGTTCGTCTGGGCGCGCTCGTCGCCGATCATCCCACCACCGTCCATACCGCGAGCGCGATCGTCTGGAGGATGACGACGAACTTCAGGCCGCCCATCAGGTCCGCCTCCCGCATGTAGCCGCTGATCATCCCGGAGAGGATCGCCTGCAGGGTCACCGCGTGGAAGAACAGCAGCGACAGCATCTGCGTGTCCACGCCGCTGGTGAGGCCCTGTTGCCCGCCGCCACCGCCGCCGGCCTGGTCGCCGAGCCCGGCCATCACGTCGAGGAACTGGGTCTTCAGGATGGCCATGACCGCGAGCAGCGTCAGGTAGGTCATGATGATGATGACCATCTGCATCCGCGTCCGGGACTTCCGCTCGCGCTCGATGTCGTCCTGGTTCTCGCTCGCCTGCGCGGCGGTCGTCAGCACGGCCGTGATCTGGCTGGACGCCTCCTGGGACTTGCTGATGAGCTTCACCGTGCGGGCGAGGCGGGGGATGTGGTACTTGTTGTTGAACTCCACCAGCGCCGCCTTCAGGCTCATCCCGTAGTTGACCTTGGCGTGGATCTGCTCGAACTCGTAGGCCAGTTTGCCGGAGGTCGTGTTCGCGACCGTCTCGAACGACTCCAGCAGCGTCAGCCCGGTGTCGTTCGCGGACGACAGCTTTCGGAGGTTGTTCGAGATGTCCGACAGCACGGCCTTCCGCGTCCGGATGTTCCACTCCCGGAAGATGGTCAGCGGGACGACGACGATGTACGTCGGCACGTACACGTAGAGGAACGTCCCCCAGACCGGCTGCTCGATCATCCCGTCGATGGAGGTCGGGGCCGACCCCGACGCGACCGCGGTGACGAGGATGACCAGCGCCGCCGGGACCGTCAGCGCGAGCGTGTACAGCGGGTTGTCGCGGAAGAAGATGTGCGGTCGCTTCAGCACCTTCTTCGTCTCGTGAGTCCCCTCGCGGCTTTTGATCCGGTCGAAGACGCTGTACTCGCCGGTGAACATCTCAACGAGGCCGAGGTCGAGCAGGCTGTCGTTGCTCGCGTTCTTCAGGCGGTCGCTGCTGCCGGCGGGTTCGAGGTAGCCGTCGCCGACCTCGTCCTGCTTGACCGTCGACACCATCACCAGGAACCCGACCCCGAGGATGGGGATGAGGCCGTACACGGTCCCGTACAGCATCGTCGTCTTCGCCTCGCCCATCATCCCCATGATGACCATGATGATGATGAGCAGCAGCGGGAACAGCGAGAGGGTCATGTACATCTCGCCGAACAGCTCCAGGGTCTCCAGCGTTAGCTCCTGTTGCTGTTTCGCGGTGCGCATGTGCTTTTCCTTCTTGTCGTCGAGGAAGCCCTGCATGTCACCGCCGCTGTTGACGATAGAGAGCATGTCCGTCAGAAACTGGCTGAGTTCGTCGCTCGGTGTCTCCATCGACTGCGTCCGCAGCGCGGTCCGGTAGTCCGTGTCGAAGTACTCCGTCTCCTGGACGATGTTCTTGAACTCGTAGGCCACTTCGCCGTACGTGTCCTCCGCCTGCGCCATCGCCTCGAGGATCTCGAGCTGGTTCAGCCCCCCCACCGACAGCGCGTACATGAACGAGACGGCGTCGGGGAGGAGCATGTTGATCTCCCGCTCGCGCGCCGACGCGCGGGAGTACGGTACCGCGACGAGCGCGCCGAAGCCCATCCCGAAGCCGATGGAGCCGAGGACGAGCCCCGTCACCACGATGAGCGCCGGGATCTTCAGCGTCTGAACGAGCCACAGCAGCGTCTCGTTCGGGATCCGCGCCCCGAGGATGAGCCCCACCTCCACGACGCCCGTCGCGAACAGCACGTACCCGAGCAGAGTCCCGATGAGCCAGAGGAACCCGCCGGTGAGGAAGCCGATACCGAGCGCCCGCGAGAGGTACATCTCGACGGGGTCGGTCATCCGCGCCTGCGCGAGTTTCGTCTCGACGCCGGCGATGAAGTCGCTGTTCTCGTCGAACAGCATCTCGTACAGGGGGTAGAACGCGTCGCCGACGGGGTCGTCGCTGGAGCCGATCGACCCGCCCGGTCCCGATTTGGTGTCTAAGCTCATCGTTCGTCCTCGTCCTCGTCGCCGGCGTCACCGAAGACCGATCCGCCGTCGTCGCCGTCGTCCTCGTCGTCACCGAATATCGACCCCTCGTCGTCCTCGCCGTCGCCGAAGACCGACCCGCCGTCGCCGTCGTCCTCGTCGTCGGTACTGAATATCGACTCGCCTTCGGTTTCCCCGAAGATCGATTCGTCGTCGTCACCGAATATCGACTCGTCATCGTCGTCGTCGCCGAAGACCGAATCGCCGCCGTCCTCGCTGCCGCCGTCGTCGCCGAAGATCGATCCGCCGTCGCCGCCGTCGTCATCGTCGTCGAAGAACGACTCGTCGTCGCCGAAGAGGCCGTCGCCGCCGTCGCCGCCGTCGTCTCCGAACGGGGAATCGTCGATGTCGGCTCCGTCGCCGCCGAACACGTCACCGGACGAGCGGTCCTCGTCTACCGAACTGTCGGACGGGGTCTCGTCGGGGCGGTCGGTCGTTCCGTCGGAGTCCCCGAACGGACTATCGTCGGCTTCGTCTCGGTCCGCGGAGTCGGCCTCCGAGGACGTTCCACCTTGCTGGACGGGATCAGCTTCCGCCGGCGTCGTCGCCGCCTCAGCCGCGTCGGAGGTCTCGGCGGTATCGGCGGACGGCTCCTCGGGCGTCGCGCTCGCGTCCGGCGGCGACTCATCGGCGCTGACGTCGCCGTCGCCGCCGGAGGCGGAGGCGTCGCCGCTAACCGGGTCGTCGTCGGTCGCCGAGGCGTCGGTCGCCGCCTCGTCGCCGGCGTCCCGGTCCGGGCTGGAACTGAACACCGGGTCGTCGCCGGGGTCCTCGACGTCGTCCGGTTGCTCGGCAGGACCGGCCGGTTCGGCGGACGACGCGCCAGCCTCCCCGGTTTCGTCGCCGTCCGTCGGGTCGCTGAAGACGGGGTCGTCCGGCTCGCCGTCGGCCGCGTCGTCCTCCGGCGCGTCCGCATCGGCGTCCTGTGCGGGGCTTGCGTCCGCGGGAGACTCGGTTCCCGCGGCGTCCACGGCCTCCGCACCCGCCTCGGTGGCGTCCTCGCCGGCCGCCGCGAGGGCCGGCGTCTCGTCCTCGTCGTCGTCCGCCTCCGACGCGTCTTCCCCGTCTTCGAGTTCCGGTGTCGCGTCGGCGTCGGCCGCCGGCGGTTCGTCTGCCGCGTCGTCCTCGCCGTCGCCGAACCCGTCGTCACTGAGCCAGCCGGGCCCCGCGTCGGACACTTCCTCGTCGCCCTCGGCGGTGCTGCCGAAGGTGAAGTCCTCGGCGTCGTCGCCGAGGTCGAAGTCCCCGTCGTCGACGCCCTCGTCGGTCAGGCCGCCGCCGAAGTCGAAGTCGTCGGCGTCCGCGGCGTCGGGCGTGATCGTCGGCTCCTCCTCGCCGGAGATGCCGCCGAGGGCGCTCCCGAGTCCGTCGGGGACCTGCCCGCGGTACTCCTCGAAGATGCGCTCCTCCGCGCGTTCGAGGATGTCCGTCGCCTCGTTGTAGATCTCCTCGCCGGCGTCCGGGCGCGGGACCAGCGCCTCCTTCTCGGGGTCGACGTCGATGAGGACGGACTCCATCTCGCGGAGGTCCTCGAGGCTCTCCTCCAGTTGCTCGTTCGCAATGAGCGTGAGGATCGTCTCGGGGTCGTTGATGTACGCCTGCACCGTCGCGGCGACCTTCGTGTACTCGTTCAGCCCGTTCTTGATGAGGTACGCGAGGATGACGCGTCGCTCGAACAGCTCGTCCTCCAGCCGGTCGCGGCTCCACCCGCGGTCGAACTGGATCTCGTCGAGGGTGTTCGAGTCCCCCATCATGAGGAACTCGTCGGTCTCGGCCTGCCACTGATAGACGTCCTGAACGTTGATCTCGTCGTTCTCGGCGTCGTAGTGGTTGATCTCGGTCAGCGACTTGTTTCGGCGGACCTTGTTCCCCTTGACCCGCGTCTGGGTCTGGATGGAGACGAGGTCGAGCGCCGTGAACATCGTCTTCGAGACGTTGATCGGGTCGGTGGTGAACCGCTTCAGCACCTCGCCGACGGAGTCGGCGTGGAACGTGGTGTAGGTGGTGTGCCCGGTCGACATGACCTGGAACAGCGTCCGGCCCTCTTCACCGCGGATCTCGCCCATGACGATGTAGTCGGGTCGCTGACGCAGCGCGGCCTCCAGCAGGTCGAACTCGTCGACGTCGCCCTCGCTGTCGTCGGAGAACGACGGCCGAGTGACGCTCGCGATCCAGTTCCGCTGGGGCAGCTCGACCTCGCGGGTGTCCTCGATGGAGACGATCTTCGAGCTCGACGGGATGAAAAGCGAGATCGCGTTCAGGCTCGTGGTCTTCCCGGACGCCGTACCGCCGGCGAAGATGAGCGACTTGTGGTTCTCGATGCAGAGCCACAGGAACGCCATCTCGTCCAGCGAGAACGTGTTCCAGTTGATGAGGTCGATCGGCGTGAACGGGACGTCCTTGAACTGTCGGATGGTGTAGTTCGTCCCGTGGTCGGACACCTCGCGCCCGAGCGTCAGCTGCGAGCGCGACCCGTCCGGCAGCGTCGCGTCGACCTGCGGCCGGCGCTTGCTGATGCCTTTCCCCGAACGCTGGGCGAGCTTGACGACGAAGTCGTCGAGTTCCTCCTCGCCGTGATAGATGTTCGAGATGATCTGCTCGTGGTCGGAGTGGTAGACGAAGACCGGGGAGTGGTAGCCGTTACAGGAGATGTCCTCCACGTTGATGTCGTGTTTGATCGGGTCGATCCGCTCGTAGCCGATGAAGTTCCGCTTGAGGAGGTAGAGCAGTTTCTCGACCTGATACTCCGAGAGCTGGTCCGGATCGTCTTCGAGGATAGCCGGTTCCGGCCGGGCGGACAGTCCGTCGAGACCGCCGTCATCGTCGTCGTCAGGCTCGGTCCCCGCGGTCGCCTCCTCATCGCCGAACAGTTCCTTGATGCGGCCGACGACCGACTCGGCGTCGATGCCGCCGACGGTACCGCCGCCCGGGTTCTCGAAAAGGTCGTAGCGTTTCAGCAGTCGCTTCGTCTCGCGTTCGATGACGGCCTTGCGGTCCTCGTCGCCGCCGTCGACCGCGGCGACGTCGTCGTCGGCGTACTTGATCGCCGTCCTGAGCTTCCCGGAGAGGAAGTCCTGCAGGTCCTCCTCGATCTCGGTGAGGTAGGGTTCGATCGCGTAGTACTTCTTCTCGTTTTCCTTCTCGGAGTGAAACAGGATGATGAAGGAGTAGGGCTTGTTGACCCAGTATCGGTCCTCCTCGCGGAAGTGGGTCTTCTTCTCCAGCGGAACCGCCTTCTCCATGTCGTAGCGGTTGACGACCGTCGTGTGGCCGTCCTGGGTGCTGAAGAACTCGTCCTCGTCCTCGTGACGGATGTTGACGGTCCGCTCCTCGACGACGTCGTGAAGTTCGTCGGCGAAGTCCTGTCCCTGGCTCAGGATGCCCTCTATCTCCTCGGGGTCGAAGCCGGCGGCGTCCTCCTTATCGAACGGCTCGGTCTCGCCCTCGGCGTCGGTCGGCAGGTCGCCGTCCTCCTCGTAGTAGAAGTCCCACTTGTAGTGTTCCCACGTGTACTCGTCCTTGACGACCGGCGTCGACTCGATGTCCTCCTTGAAGTCGGCCCAGAGCCGTTTCGCCGGCGGCGCGGCGTCCTCGGTGATGATCTCGCCGAGGTCGTCGGGGTGAAACCCGAGGTACTCCTCGGGGTCGAACTCGACGCCGTTCCAGTCGTCGCCGCTGGGGGGACCGACAGCCTCGTCCTCGGAACTGCCGAGACCGAGCGACCCTCCCGAATCGTTCGTCGAGTTCGCCGGGTACACCCTGTCGACCTCGTCGGCGTACCCGTGTTCCTCCATGAAGTCCGCCCACGTGTACTCCCCCACTACGGCGCCGCCCCCCTGGTCGGCGGCGTCCGGTTCCGCGTCGTCCGTCTCGGGCTCCGCAGAAGAATCCGGGTCGCCCGCGGACTCAGGTGCCGACTCATCCACCTCCCCTTCGAGTTGTTTAGTATCCGACTTGTCGGCGTCGTCGATAGCCATTAGGTACCCCCTGACGCCGACTAGGCAAAAAACCTTTTATCGATTATCATTACTGATATTCGAAAACTACTCCCGTACGCGATCTGGATTTCCGGGACTCTTGTGGCGTATCTCCGTTTTAATCTATCACTATCTCCGGTTGGGACACATTTCTGCGCAGATATTTCGGGGTGATCTACGCAGCGCTATATTTAGTATATCTTACCAGTCGGGTGAGTGTCGTAAACCGGACTCTGAAAGTATATTGACAGGACGGGTGAGAAGTCAGGTCGACTGGCCTCGCGTTCGCGTGATTCGGCTCCGGTTCCGCTCACACGGCTCACTGGCGTTCGCCGGTGAGCGGACGTGATGGGATTCGAACCACGCCGTCGGCTCACTCCGTTCGTCGCCGTCTACTTCGAATCTCGTACATCGCGGTCGCTCACGTCCGTTCGCGACACGCAGCGGACGTGATGGGATTCGAACCCACGCTCTGGAGGTTAGGAACCTCCCGCCTTGGTCCACTAGGCCACACGTCCGCAAAAGGAAGATCGCCGCGTTACTGCTCGGTATCGCGCTCGGTGTCCGTCTCCTCGCTGGTGACGGGGTCGGTGTCGACGAAGTCGTCGTCCGCGGTAGTGTCCGTGCTGGAGTCGGTACCGCCCTGACGCATCTCTTCGAGTTCTTGTTCGACTTCCTCGCGACCCTTCTGGAACTCGCCCATCGCCTCGCCCGTCGACCGCGCCAGTTTCGGGATCTTGTTCGCCCCGAACAGGAGCACGGCGATCAGGAGGATGACGACGAGTTCGGTTCCGCCGGGGAGGCCCCCAACGAAAGCCGGTGCAGTTTCAAGTACCATCTCTACCTCAGGCTAGCCGACTGGCGATTATAGTCTTTTTGCTCAGGAAGGCCACGTAGCGGGCTGATAGGTCAGTTGTAAACGTAATTGACTTCCCCCTGCTTTCGGAACTACCGAGCGCAATGATCGACACAGGTGACGACGCTCCCGACTTCACCGCACCGCTCGCGAACGGCGACATCGAGTCGTTCACCCTCTCGGAGGAACTCGACGACGCGCCCCTCGTTCTCGCGTTCTTCCCTGGGGCGTTCACGAGCGTCTGCACGTCCGAGATGTGCACCTTCCGCGACGAGCTCTCCGCGTTCGAGGACGTCGGCGCGACGGTGTACGGGGTCAGCGTCGACACGCCGTTCACGCTGAACGAGTTCCGCGACCAGAACGACCTGAACTTCGGGCTTCTCAGCGACGTCGACAAGGACGTCATCGACGCGTACGGCGTCAGCATGGACTTCGCCGACCTCGGCGTCCACGGCGTCGCCAAGCGCGCGGTGTTCGTCGTCGACGACGACGGCGAGGTCGCCTACGAGTGGGTCAGCGACGACCCCGGCGTCGAACCCGACTACGACGAGGTCGCCGCGGCCGCCGAGGACGCCGCGTAACGGACCCGCTCCCGATCTCTTTTAGCTTCGCCCCGCGAACGGAGTCGTATGGCAGAGATATCTAGCGACGGCAACGGCCGTACGTACGCACCCGACGCGGAGCACGCGTTCCCGGACGAGCGCCTGAACGCGGTGCTCGAGTTTCTGCGAAACGACGAGGAGGTGCAGGCGTACCTCGAAGCGCAGAACGTCAACCCCGTCACGCGCAAGGGGTACAACGACCACGGGGCGAAACACATCAGCATCGTTCGCAACCGCGCGCTGTGCCTCTACGACCTGCTGAAGGAGGCGGGCGTCGAGTTCAACGGCGCGAGCGACCAGGGCCTCGACGAGGCGGACGAGGCCGTCATCGTCGGGCTCGCCGGGACGCTCCACGACATCGGTCACGTCGTCCACCGGGACAGCCACGCCTACTACTCTATCCCGCTGGCCGCCGACGTTCTCGACCGGATCCTCCCCGAGTTCTACGACACGGCGGACGCCGTGCGGGTGAAAGGCGAGGTCCTGCACGCTATCCTCTGTCACCACACGTCCGAGGACCCACTGACCACCGAGGCCGGCGTCATCCGGGTCGCCGACGCGCTCGACATGGAGCGCGGCCGGTCGCGGATGCCCTACGAGATGGGTGGTCGGGGGATCAACACGATCTCCAGTCAGGCCATCGAGAACGTCGCCCTCCTGCCCGGCGACGACCGGGCGGTGCTCGTCGAGATCGAGATGACCAACGCCGCGGGCGTCTACCAGGTGGACAACCTGCTCAAGGCGAAGCTGCACGGGTCGGGCCTCGAAGACGACATCCGCATCGTCGCGGTCAACGTCAACGAGGAGGACGCGGACCAGCTCGTCGAGCGGATCGAGCTGTAGGGACGCGAGTTCTAAGGACTTACAAGCGTCCGGCGGCTGTTTCGGTTCGTAACCGTGTCGGGGTCCCCGGGCAGCGTTCGACATCTCTTTCGGAACCGCGAGTTCGTCGCGCTGGCGAGCACCGCGTTCGCCCGCAGTCAGGCGTATTCGACGATCCTCATCGCGCTCGCGCTGTACGCCGACCTCTTCAACACGAGCGGCGCGGTCGAGGGGCTGTTCGGCACCGCCTTCGCGGCGGCGCAACTCGTCATCGTCCTCCCGCTCGGCCGGTTGATCGACGTCGGCAACGCGAAGCGGTATCTCGTCGCCGGCCTCCTGCTCAACGTCGGCGTGTTCGTGGGGTTCTCGTTCGTCTCGGCCGTCGAGCACGTCGTCGCAATGCGCGTGGTTCAGGGAGTCGGCGCGAGCCTGCTCTGGATCACCGGTACCGCCGTCGTCGGCGAGATCAGCCCGGACGAGTCCCGCGGGCTCTGGCTCGGGGCGTACAACCAGGTCGGTGCCGTCTCCAGCCTCGCGGGCGACGTGTTCGGCGGCCTCCTGCTCTATCTCTACGGCTTCCGGACCACCTACGCCGTGCTGATCGCCGTCACCGCGTTCGCGACGCTCTCGGTCGTCCTCTTCCTCCGGGACAACCCCGGCGGGAAGAAGGACGCCGACGAGGCGACGGGCGTCCAGACGCTCCGGAACCTCCTCGGCCGGACCGCCGTCCGCGCGCTCGTCACGTTCCGCCTCGCGTTCAGCGTCGGGAAGATGGCGGTCATCATCTTCCTGCCCATCTACGCGCGCACCGAGTTCGGGATCAGCGCGCTCCTCATCGGCGGTATCCTCGCGGGCGGGAAACTCACGAAGTCGCTGCTGCAGGGGACCGTCGGCGAGTACACCGACAGGGTCGGGAGCAAACACCACTTCGTGCTCGCCGGTGCGCTGCTGTACGCGGTCGGGACGGCGCTCATCCCGTTCGCGGAGTACGGCGCGGCCGTCTTCCCGACGGTGTCGCTGACGGTACTCGGGGACACGCTGACGCTCGTACCCGCCTTCTTCGCGCTGTTTACCGCCTACGGGCTGATCGGCGTGGCCGACAGCCTCCGCCTGCCGGCGAGCATGGCGCTGTTCGTCGAGGAGGGGGAGCAGTTCGACGCCGTCGCCGGGAGCATGTCGCTTCGCTCTATCGCCTGGAAGGTCGGGCAGGTGTCCGGTCCCGTGGCGGTCGGCGCGCTCTGGGACGCGACGTCAGTGTTCGTCGCCTTCTGGACCGCGGCCGCATTCATCGTCGTCTCCTCGGGCGCGTTCGCGGTGCTGTACGACCGCGACCCGATCGGGGACGCGACGACCGTCGCGTCGACCGACTGAACGGCCGGCGAAAAGGTCCCGGCCGCTTCGCGGACGTGCCGCCCGTTGCGGTCTGGGAGAGGGGGGAACGCAACAGCCGTTAGTGACCACGCAACCGACTGTGACGGCGTCCGCAGTTGGCCGTGTGAAAGACGACGTAATATGCGTTGTGGTTTTGGAGGAACGTTCGTGTGAAACGCCGTTCCGGAGCGGCATGGATTTCCCGCCCTCACGTAGGCCGATACGTGTCGGCGTCTTTCCGCACCAGGTCCTGCCGCGAGAGGGTCTCCAGAATGCTGAACAGGGTGATCTTCTCCAGATGCAGTCCGTCCTGTAGCGCCTCAACGGTCGCCCCGCCCCGGGTGGAGAGATACAGGTACACCAGTTTCGCGCGCGGCGACTTCAGTTCTCGGGGGAGCGTCGCCTCCCCGCTCTGGGTCCGTGTAGCCATCGTACGCCGTTCCACCGGTTCGACGATATTAAAACCACTCTACGACGTTCGTCGAACTGAAACGCCGCGTTCGGTCCGTCGCGAGCGGCGAACCCGATCCTCGACGGCGAACGACGGCGTTTCTCGTCGCCGGACGCTCGTTCCGTTCGACCACCGTCGATACCGATGACTGATCGTGAACGTCCGCGGCCGCGGCGTCGGCAAGACTGCGATTACCAAGCACACCCAACTGTTTAGGCTCTGCACTCATCCGTCGGAGCGGCCTCCGTGTGCACATGAAAGACATCGTCAGTGCCCTACGGTCCAGCCTCGGACTCCAGCGCTCGTCCGTCGAAGCGCCGAACGATCCGGATCTGGCCGCGTCGAACGCGGGCGCTGCGGAGCGGGATCCGACGGGGTCGAGCGTCGACCTCTACGAGTGTCCCGCGTGTAACACCGTCCTCATCGAGCCAGCGAGCGACGAGTGTTCGCAGTGTCCCGACGGGACGCTGCTGAAGGTCTGACGCGGTCGCCGCTGTTCTCCGAAGACGACGTCGCTCGATAGCAGCGGCTCCCGAGAGAGCGCCTCGCAGACTGTGGTCCGGAGTGGAAGGGGCGGGATTTGAACCACGCGAAGCCTTGGAAGCCGCGCCGACGGGCAGGATCCGTCCGCGCGGGGCGCTCTACCACTGAGCCACCCTTCCTCGAGCGGAGCTACGATACCGAGCGACTAAGAAATGTCGCCCGAGCCGTCATACGGTCTGCCGGAACGATCTCCCGGAAGCAACCGCAGGACGAGTCGCGGTTGCGCCGGAAAGAGCTTGCAGCAGTCCGTCTCAGTAACTGCGGACCTTCGGCTCGTAGGTCTTGTTTTCGCCTTCGAGGATGACGGGCTTGTAGAACAGCTCGGGGTCCCCGTCGTTCCAGCGCAGCAGCGTGTGCTTCAGCCACTCGTCGTCGCGGCGCTCCTGGAACTCCTGTCGCCAGTGCGCGCCGCGGAACTCCTCGCGGGCGAGCGCGCCGAGGGTGATGGCCTCGGCGAGGTCGATGAGGTTCCGCGTCTCGATGGTGTGCAGGAGGTCGGTGTTGAACGTCCGGGACGGGTCGTCGACGTACACGTCCTGGTAGCGCTCGCGCGCCTCGCGGATGTCCTCCAGCGCGGTCTTCAGGCCGTCCTCGTTGCGGAAGACGTTGACGTTCTCCGTCATCGACGCCTGCAGGTCCTCGCGGATCGCCGCGTGCTGGAGCCCTTCGTCCTTCTCGAGGAACGACTGCACGCGCTCGCGCTCGTGCTCGACGGTCTGCTCGACGACCGCCGTGGGGTCGGCCAGCGCACCGCCGTCGGCCGCGACGTCGTCGCTCGTCTGCCGAATTGAGCCGGGCGCGACGGGCGTGTCGACCTCGCCGGGCTCGCACTCGTCGGTGTAGCCCGTCGTGATCTCGGCCTCCTTCATGTCCTTGCCGGCGGCGTGCTGCCCGGCGCGCTTGCCGAACACGATGAGTTCGGGCAGGGCGTTGCCGCCCAGGCGGTTCGACCCGTGGACCGAGACGCAGGCGCACTCGCCGGCCGCGTACAGGCCCTCGATACAGGTCTCGCCGTTCTCGTCGGTCTCGATGCCGCCCATCTCGTAGTGCTGGCCGGGCTTGACCGGCATCGGCTCCACGAGACCGTCGACGCCCTCGAAGTCCTCCGCGAGGTGGAGGATGTTCTCCAGGCGGTCGAGGATGCGCTCCTCGCCGAGGTGGCGCATGTCGAGGTAGACGTACTCGTCGTTGACGCCCCGTCCCTCGTTGACCTCGGTCAGCTCGGCGCGGGAGACGACGTCGCGGGAGGCGAGTTCGCCCTCGTTGTTCGCGTAGCCGTGTTCGAACATGAACCGCTCGCCGTCGGCGTTGTAGAGGACGCCGCCCTCGCCGCGGACGCCCTCGCTGATGAGGACGCCGGTCGAGGGGAGCGTCGTCGGGTGGAACTGGACGAACTCCATGTCCTCGAGCGGGACGCCGGCGCGGTAGGCCATCGCGTAGCCGTCGCCGGTGTTCGAGACGGCGTTGGTGGTGTGGTCGTACACCTGGCCGGGACCGCCGGTCGCGAGGATGACCCCGCGGTTGGCCTTGAAGCCCTCGATGTTGCCGGTCTTGACGTCGTACGCGACGACGCCGTGGCACTTGCGGTCCTCGGGGTCCTCGTGGTCGGTGACGGCGAGTTCGGTCACCTGCCACTCGTCGTACACCTGGATGCCGTGTTTGACCGCCTGCTCGTACATCGTGTGCAGCAGGTGGTGGCCCGTCTCGGCCCCGGCGTACGTCGTCCGGGGGAACGAGAGGCCGCCGAACGGGCGCTGGGAGACGCGGCCGTCGTCCTCGCGGGAGAACGGCATGCCCCAGTGTTCGAGGTTGATGACCTCCTCGGGCGCGTCCTGCGCCAGTGTCTCGATGGCCGGCGCGTCGCCGAGGTAGTCCGACCCCTTCATCGTGTCGTAGGCGTGGTCCTCCCAGGAGTCGCCCTCTCGCAGAGCGGCGTTGATGCCGCCCTCCGCGGCGCCCGTGTGACTGCGCACCGGGTGCAGTTTCGAGACGATCGCCGTGTCCGCTCCTTCCTCGCTCGCTGCGATCGCGGCTCGGAGGCCCGCACCGCCGCCGCCGACCACGATCACGTCGTGTTCGTGCATAGTTTGGTGGTAGTGTCGGTGGTTGGTTTCGCGTCGGTCACCAGAACTTCAGGTTGCTCTTGACAGCCTCGCGCTTGAGCTCCTGAATGTGTTCGGTCAGGGGGATGTCCTTCGGGCACACCTCGGTACAGGAGAACTGGGTCTGGCAGCGCCAGACGCCGTGTTCCTGTTCGAGGACGCGCATCCGGTGTTCCTGCAGGTCCTCGCCCTCGCGCTCGTCCATGTAGAAGCGGTAGGCCTTGTTGATCGCCGCGGGGCCGAGGTACTCGTTGTCCCCGGCGGCGATGTTGCAGGAGGACATGCACGCGCCGCACCAGATGCAGCGCGTCGACATCTTGATCTTCTCGCGGTTCTCGCGGGACTGGCGCTGCTCCTCCAGTTCGCCGTCCGGCGTCTCGTTGGTCTGGAAGTACGGCTCGACGGCCTCCATCTGGTCGTAGAAGTGCTGCATGTCGACGACCAGGTCCTTTACGACCTCCTGATGGGGGAGCGGCTCGACGCGGACGGGGGTCTCCAGCTCGCCCAGCTGCGTCTTGCAGCAGAGCCGCTGGGAGCCGTTGACGAACATCGCGTCGCTCCCGCAGATGGCCTGCCGGCAGGAGTGCCGGAAGGTGAGCGAGGAGTCGTAGTGGTCGCGCGCGTACATCAGCGCGTCGAGCACCGTCATCCCCTTCTCGTAGGGGACGTGGAAGTCGTCGAACCGCGGCTCCTGCTTGCCCTCGACTTCGGGGTCGTAGCGGAACACCTTCAGGTGGACCGTCTCGTCGGCGGCCTCCAGTTCCTCGCGCGCGAGGCGCTCGCGGTCGGCGGCCTCGCGGCGCTCGGCCTTCTCGGCCATCCGGCGCTCCTGATGCGGTTTGCTCTCCGTCTCGGCTTCGGTCTCCGTCTCGGTCTCCGGAACTTGCGTGCTCATGTTAGAATCCCGCCATTGCGATGGCGACTCTGACGCCCTGTGCGATCAGTCCGAGGCTGGCGACGACCAGCACCCACTTGACGACCTGCTTCTGCGTGCCTTCGAGGCCCTGATTGATCAGGGCGTTGTACACGCCGTTGACGCCGTGGAACGTGCCCGTCACGAGGAAGGCGATCATCGTCGCGAAGTAGCCGATGTTCTGCATCCGGGCCTGCGTGCCGGCGAACTCGATCTCGTAGGCGTGGTGCACGAAGTGCAGGAGGAAGAAGTGGAACGCGAGCACCACGACGAGAAACGCCGCAGTCACGCGCTGGAGGACCCATCGCGTGCTGGCGGGCTCGAACGAGGAATACCGTTCCGCCATCAGACGCCCACCTCCGAGAGGAAGGTCGGGACGCTCGCGACGACGATGAGGCCGGTCAGCACCATCGACGCGTAGAAGCTCTTGTCCTGCGCTTCGAGGCCGACGCCGAGGTCGACCATCAGCAGGCGGATCCCGTTGAGGATGTGGAACACGGCGACCGCCAACAGCCCGATCTCCATGATGCGGACGATGAACAGGCTCTCGAGGCCCTGCAGCGTCGTGTTGTACACTTCGGCGCTCTGGGTCGCGCTGCTCAGCACGGCGATGTGCGTGAACAGGTAGCCGATGAGCACCCAGCCGGTGAACTTGTGGAAGACCCAGGCCCACATGCCGGCCGAGAACTCCCGCCACCGACCGAAGTCCTCGACGCGACCTCGATTGTAAGACTGACTCATGCTCTACTCTGAGGCTTGGACCCCGGCGGTATAGAAGTTACTACCTTTCGCCGTCGGCGCCGGGGTTCGTCGGGGTCTCGGGGCGAACGCGTTCGCCCGACCGGTCAGACGGTCCCCCCGCGCTCCCGCTCCAGGGCGCTTCTGGTCGCCGGGTCGAGTTCAACGAGGTGGCAGATCGGGTTCCCCGGATACACGAGCGGGTTCTGGAGGATGCCCACGAGCAGGCCCGTGAAGGGGGCCGTCACATCGTTGGTCTCGGTCTCGAAGGGGTTGGTGATCGTGCATATCGTCTCGCCCTTCCGGACGAGCGACCCCCGCGAGAAGTGCATCTCGACCATCCCGCCGGTGTCGGCGCGGAGCCACGTCTTCTCGGCGGACCCGTCGACGACGGTGCGCCAGCCCGGCCACCTGACGGCGTTGGTGGGGTGCAGCCCGAACTCGGCGAAGACGCTCGCGACGCCCTCCAGCGCGCGGTCGATGAAGTGGCGCTGGAACTCGTGGGCCTTCCCCATCTCGATGGTGATCGTCGGGACCCCGTGCTCGGTCGCCTCCCGCCGGAGGGTGCCGCTCGGCCCGTCGCTGGAGATGATGACGTTCGACCCGAACGCGTTGGCCAGCCGGCGCACCTCCTCGTTCTCCGTGTCCCCCCGGACGTGGAGCATGTTCGTTCGGCCGCGCGTCGAGGTGTGGAAGTCGAGGCCGATGTCGCAGGGGGCGATGAAGTTGTCGAAGATACGGGAGGCGATCCGCTTCGAACTCGTGCTGTTTTCCGACCCGGGGAACGAGCGGTTGAGGTCGCGGTCGTAGATGGGGAGGTAGCGCTGCTGGGCGAGGAACCCGGGGACGTTGACGACGGGCATGCAGACGACCGTGCCGCACAGCCCCGAGTGGTCCCACTCGTTCGCCACCTCGCGGACGACCTCGATGCCGTTGAGCTCGTCGCCGTGGACCGCCGCGCTGAGAAACGCCGTCGGGCCGGGACGCTCCCCGTTGACGATCGTCACGGGGATCCGGACGGGGTCGCCGAGGTACGTCTCGCTGACGCTGTACCGGATGTTGGCCGACTCACCCGGCGCGACGCTCCCGCCGTTGTAGGTGAACGTCTCGGCCTCCGTGTCGCTCATATACGTGGTTCCGCGTCGGCCACGTAAAAGTCTGCCACGTCACGGTTTCGATGGGATCGAGTCCGACACCGAGCGGACGCGCCCGCACAGGCGGCAACTGACTGACCACGCTGTCTGTGGACCCGGAACACAGCTAACAGTTTTTGTTATGGCTATCGAACAGTACCTATGTCCAATACCGGGGAGACGGTTTCGGTCGGCGTTCTCAGTCTACACAACAGCAAGGAGACGAAGGCGATACTCAACGCGGTCGAGGAACTGGGACACGATCCGGAGTGGCTCCGCGAGGAGAACACGGCCGTCGAGATCGAGGACGGCGAGGTGCACATCGAGCCCGACGTCGACCTCGTGGCGAACCGACTGCTGCTGTCGAACACCGAGCAGCCGTCGGAGGAACTCGGGCTCGCGACCACGTTCGAACACCTGCGGCCGATGCTAAACAAGCCCCAGGCCGTGCTGACGGCGATGCACAAGTTCGCCGCGGCGACGGCGCTCTCGAACGCCGGCATCCAGGTCCCAGACGCCTTGCTGGCGCTCAGCAACGACCGTCTCAACCGCGACCGGTTCAAGTTCGGCGACGAGGCGGTGTACAAGACCGCCATCGGCACGCACGGCGGCGGCACGTGGAAGATCGGCCCCGAGGAGGAGGTCAACCCCCGCGTCGGCAACCGCCAGGCGTTCCTCCAGAGCCTCATCGAGCGCAGCGGCGAGCGCCACCGCGACCTCCGCGTCTACGTCGTCGGCGACGAGGTCATCGGGGCGATGAACCGCTACGCCCCCGAGAACGACTGGCGGACCAACGTGGCGCTCGGCGGCGACGTGGAGAACGCGAGCGAGGATCTCCCGTCGGAGGTCGTCGACATCGCCTTGCAGAGCACGGACGTCATCGGCCTCGACTACGCCGGCGTCGACCTCGTCGAGGGCGAGGGCGGGTGGTACGTCCTCGAAGTCAACCCGACCGCGGGGTTCAAGGGGATGTTCGAGGCGACCGGGCGGAGCCCCGCGCCGTACATCGCGAAGCTCGCCGTCGAGAGGGCCGGCGGCACCGTCGACGACTCGACCGTCGAGGATCTCTCCCGGGTCCTCGACGACTCCGTCCCGACGTGCAAGCCGGAACCGCTCCGCGCGCCCTCCGGCGAGTCCCTCGTCATCGGCTACACCGAGGAGGTCGTGGTCAGCGGCACCAGCGGGTCGGCGAACGTCGTCGCGAAGTCCGACACCGGTGCGACGCGGACGAGCATCGACACGCGCCTCGCCGCCGAGATCGGCGCGGGGCCGATCAAGAGCCTCACCAAGGTCCGCTCCGGCAGTTCGAAGACGGGACGCACCCGCCCGGTCGTCGACATCGTGGTCGGCATCGGCGGGCAGCGCCACACCGTCACAGCGAGCATCGAGGACCGCAGCCACATGTCCTACGAGATGATCCTCGGCCGGGACATCCTCGGGGACTATCAGGTCGACGTCAGCCGGCGCATCGACGCCGAGGAAGAAGAGGAGTAGCCGGCGTCACGGCTTCTTGATCGCCTGGAGCAGCGTGTTGCCCGGGCCGGCGCCCCGTATCGCGGTGCGCTCGATCCCCTCGAACCCGGCGTCGCCGAGCCACGCGGCCACCTCGTCGAACGCGGGAAGCGACGCGCCGAGGGTGACGAGGTAGGTCAGCGCGACGAAGCCGAGGCCGGCCCGGCCGACGGGCGTCCGCGCCGATCCGACGAACTGGTCGAGCACCGCGATCCGACCGCCGGGGTCGAGCGCGTCGTGCGCGCGCTCGAACAACCGGACGGTCTCGTCGCGGTCGTGAGCGTGGACGACGTTGAACGCCAGCGCGAGGTCGTAGCCGTCGCCGAGATCCTCCCGGAGGTAGTCCGCGCCCCGCGTCGTCACACGGTCGTCCAGCCCCGCATCGGCGGCGGTTTCGCGCGCGAGGCCGAGCGCGGCGGGGCGGTCGACGACCGTCGCCGAGAGCCCCGGCCGCGAGCGGCAGAGTTCGACGGCGAACAGGCCGTGCCCCCCGCCGACGTCGAGGACCGCGGACGCGCCCTCGGGAATGTCGACGGCGTCGACCACCTCGTCGACGACGACGCTCGCGGCCGCGCGGAAGCCGCGTTGAGTCGTCTCCCAGCGCTTTTCGTCGTCACCCAGCCACTCGTACAGCGTCTCGGGCGGCTCGCCCGTTCGGACCGCCGCTTCGAGGTTCTCCTCCCAGAACGGGAAGACGAGGTCGTCCCAGAACGTCAGCCACGAGGCCACGCTCGTGGACGACCCCGACGTCACCCACTTCGTCGTCATCCGCGTGTTCCGGTATCGGCCGTCTCGCTCCCTGACGTACCCCTGCGCGTCGAGAAACCCGAGGAGCGCCCGGACGCCGTCCTCGTGGGCGTCGATCCGGTCGGCCAGTTCGGCGGCGGTCTGTGGGTCGTCCGACAGCGCCTCGAACAGTCCCACGTCGACGGCGAGCGCCACGGCCTCGAACCCGGCGGCGCCGAAGAGGTCGAGCATCGGCGCCGGCGCCCTGTTCAAACGAAACAGGACGAGGCGTTCGAGGAGATTTGGAGCGACCGGCATACGCTGACTACGACCCGGACCTACTTCGTTCCGGTCGTCGCGCCGGCTCCGGCCCTCAGTTCGTCCCCACCGTCGCGTCGCCGCCTTCGTACTCGTGCCAGAGGTACAGCGACGCGACGGAGCGGTACGGCCGCCACGTCTCCGCGTACTCGACCATCTCGGCGCGCGTCAGCTCGCCGAACAGCAGCTCCATCCCGCCGCGGATCCCCAGATCCTCGACGGGGAACACGTCCTCCCGCCCGAGGACGAACATCGCGAACATCTTCGCCGTCCAGAGCCCGATGCCGTGAATGCCGGTCATGACGTCGTACACCTCCTCGTCGGTCATCCCCTCGAAGCGCTCGACGACGCGACCGTCCTCGAACTCCCGCGCGACGTTGCGGACGTACTCGATCTTCTGGCCCGAGAGGCCGATGTCGCGCAGCATCGCCTCGTCGGCCGCGAGCATCGCCTCCGGTGTCACGGCGTACTCCGCGAACAGGCGCTCGCGGATGGCCTCGGCGGAGGCCACCGACAGCTGCTGGTTGACGATCGAGACGACCAGTCGCTCGAAGGGGGAGTAGTCGTGGGTCAGCGTGAGTTCCCCGTACTCCTCGACCAGCGGGCCGATGTCGGGGTCCTCGCGGAGGAACTCGTGTGCGTCGGTCACGGCGTCCCGTAGCTATCCCACGGAAATATGCGTTCCGGGCCGGAAGCCCGGCGCGAGGCCGTGCGTCGAGCGTCGCGTGACCCACCGGGAGACGCTTCGCGTCTTCCGAGCCCCGCTCGCTCCGCTCGCGAGGACGGGAAAGGTCGTCGGCAGAAGAGAGTGATGGGGGTCGTGCATAAGCGTCCGCGAGCGAAGCGAGCGGAGCGAGGTCGCGGCCTTTTGGCCGAGCTTTTTCGCGGGAGAGGTTCGCTCGAAGAGCGAGCGAACCGACCGCGAAAAAGGTCGTTTAGTAGCCCTTCCCGAGCAGTTCGCGGGCGATGATGTTCTTCTGGATCTCGGTGGTGCCCTCGTAGATCTGGGTGATCTTGGCGTCGCGGTAGAACCGCTCGACGTCGAAGTCGTTGACGTAGCCGGCGCCGCCGTGGATCTGGACGGCCTCGTCGGCGACGTCGACGGCGACGCGGGAGGCGTACTCCTTGGCCATCGACGCGAGGGAGGTGAGCTGCTCGTCCTCGTTGTTGATGCTCCAGGCGGACTTGTACGTGAGGTTACGGGCCGCCTCGGTCTTGGTGTGCATGTCCGCGAGCTTGTGCTGGATGGCCTGGAACTCCGAGATGGACTGGCCGAACTGCTCGCGCTCCTGAGCGTACTCCAGCGCGCGCTCGCAGGCGCCCTTCGCGATGCCGACGCCCTGCGCGGCGACCATGGTGCGGGTCTCGTCGAAGAACTGCATGAGCTGGAGGAAGCCGGCGCCGCGGGTGCCGACGAGGTTCTCCTCGGGCACGCGCACGTCGTCGAAGATCAGTTCGGCGGTGTCGCTGGCGCGGATGCCGAGCTTGCCGGTGATCTTGTCTGCCTCGAAGCCGTCGCGGTCGGACTCGACGACGATCTGCGAGAAGCCGGAGTAACGGTCGGCCGCGTCGGGGTCGGTCTGGCAGAGGACGACGTAGTAGTCGCCGACGCTCCCGTTGGTGATCCACATCTTGTTGCCGTTAATCACCCACTCGTCGCCGTCCTTCTCGGCCTGCGTGGAGACCGAGGAGACGTCGGAGCCCACGTCGGGTTCGCTGATCGCCGCGCCCATGATGGCCTCGCCCTTCGCGACGGGTTCGAGGAACCGCTCCTTCTGGTCCTCCGTCCCGAACTCCATGATCGCGTCCCCGCCGAAGGAGGCGCTGGTGATCGAGAGGCCGATGCCGGGGTCGACGGCGAACAGTTCCTCGACGATGATCGCCACTTCGAGCGGCGAGTAGCCCGCGCCGCCGTACTCGATGGGGATGTTGGCGCCGGTCAGCCCCATCTCGGCGGCCTTCTCGATGATCTCGTGCGGGAACTTCTCCTCGCGGTCGTGTTCTTTCGCGATCGGTTCGACCTCGTTCTCCGCGAAGCGGCGCACCTCGTCGCGGATCGCCTGCTGTTCGTCGGACAGTCCGAAGTCCATGTGATGGCATTCCTTACACAATAATAAAGACCTTTGTAACCTGAAGTGAACCCAAATATCGTTTATTACTTCTTCGAGGGAAACGTTGAAACCAGTTGCAGATGAGGTAACTCGTATGGAGCTAGACGATATCAACAGCATTGCAGTTCTTGGTGCCGGGAACATGGGCCACGGAATCGCCGAAGTGGCGGCGCTCGCGGGCTACGAGGTGAACCTGCGGGACATCAAAGAGGAGTTCGTCCAGAACGGCTACGAGCAGATCGAGTGGAGCCTGAACAAGCTCGAGGAGAAAGAGCAGATCGGCGACGGCGAGGCCGACGCCGCGCTCGACCGGATCACCCCACTCGTCGACGTCGAGGAGGCCGTCGGCGACGTGGACTTCGTCATCGAGGCCGTCCCGGAGAAGATGGAGATCAAACAGGACGTGTACGGCGAGGTCGAGGAGCACGCGCCCGACGACGCCGTCTTCGCGACGAACACGTCCAGCCTCTCGATCACGGACCTCTCCGAGGTGACCGACCGCGAGGAGCGGTTCTGCGGCATGCACTTCTTCAACCCGCCGGTGCGCATGCAGCTGGTCGAGGTCATCTCCGGCGAGCACACCGCCGAGGAGACGCTCGACGTCACCGAGGAACTTGCCGAGGACTTCGGCAAGACGCCTGTCCGCGTGCGCAAGGACAGCCCGGGCTTCATCGTCAACCGGATCCTCGTCCCGCTGATGAACGAGGCCTGCTGGCTCGTCCACGAGGGCGAGGCCACCATCGAGGAGGTCGACAGCACGACGAAGTACGACATGGGCCTCCCGATGGGGAGCTTCGAGCTGGGCGACCAGGTCGGTAACGACGTGAGCTACCACGTGCTCGAATACATGCACGAGGTGCTCGGCGACGCCTACGAGCCGTGTCCGCTGCTGGAGGAGAAAGTCGAGAACGAGGAGCTCGGCAAGAAAACCGGCAAGGGGTTCTACGACTACGAGGACGGCGACGGCGCCGACATCCCCACCGACGCCGGGAGCGAGGAGATCCGCGACCGCCTGCTCGCCGTGATGGCCAACGAGGTCGCTCACCTCGTGGGCGGCGACGTGGCCGACCCCGACGCCATCGACGAGGCCGTGATGCTCGGCGCGGGCTTCCCCGAGGGGCCGGCCAAGCAGGCCGACGAGGCCGGACTCAAAGGCCTGCTGGAGACGCTCGAAAACGCCCACGAGGAGACCGGCGCGGCCCGCTACGAGCCCGCCGACTACCTCAGCGAGGCCGTCGAACAGGGCGGCTTCCGCGGCGGCAGCGAGGGCGAGGGCGACGCCTACGCCTTCGAGACCATCAGCGTCGAGGTCACCGAGGACATGGTAGGCCACGTCACCCTCGACCGCCCCCACCGCATGAACACCATCAGCGGCGACCTGCTCGACGAGCTGTCCGCCGCGGTCGACGAACTCGACGCGGACGACGACGTCCGCTCGATCCTGATCACGGGCGCGGGCGACAAGGCGTTCTCCGCCGGTGCGGACGTCCAGAGCATGGCCGCGGGCGGCGGCGACCCGCTCGAAGCGGTCGAGCTCTCCCGGAAGGGCCAGCGCACGTTCGGCAAGCTGGAGGAGTCCGACATGCCCGTCGTCGCGGGCATCGACGGCTTCTGCCTCGGCGGCGGCATGGAGCTGGCGACCTGCGCGGACATGCGCGTCGCCAGCGAGCGCTCGGAGCTCGGCCAGCCCGAGCACAACCTCGGCCTGCTGCCCGGCTGGGGCGGCACCCAGCGCCTGAAGCACATCGTCGGCGAGGGCCGCGCCAAGGAGATCATCTTCACCGCCGAGCGGTTCGACCCCGAGACGATGGAGCGCTACGGCTTCGTCAACGAGGTCGTCGCGAACGACGAGCTCGGGGACCGCGCTTACGAGCTCGCCGCCGACCTCGCCGCTGGCCCGCCCGTCGCGCAGCGCTACACGAAGCGCGCCATGCTCGCCGGTCGCGACGACACCGACGCCGGCCTCGAAGTCGAGGCGCAGGCGTTCGGCCAGCTGATGCAGACCGACGACCTGATGGAGGGCATCACGGCGTTCATGGGCGACGAGGAGCCAGAGTTCGAGGGCAAGTAAGCGAAGCGAACGCGTGCCCGAGTCGAGGTTCGTCGCCGTAGACGAGGAGCCGGAGTTCGAGGGGAAGTGAGGCGACTGTCGTCGGAGCGGCGCTCCGACGCGACGAGGGCGTGAGCCGGTCGACCTCGTGCCTTTCACGTACCGAATGTAACGGATTTACGTTTTACTGACCTGTCGTCCACAAGACTTTCACCGGGGCTGTCCCGAGGCCAGGGTATGCGACGATTAGCCGTCGCAGTCGCAGTGATCGCGCTCGTATCGCTCGCCGGTTGTTCCGCGATCGGCGGAGGGACGGCCGACGACGGAGCGGCCGACGGTCCCCTCGTCGAGGCCGGGGACCCGTCGGCGAACGCCACCGACGTCACCCAGACGGTCCGGATCGAAGTCGGCGAGGCGTCGGCCGGCGAGGAGTGGGAATCGGTCGCCGTCACGTACCCCCGCGACCGGTTCTCGGTCGACGGAGCGCAACACGACGCCGTCGAGTACGGCGTCGACACGAACGGCGACGGCGAGATCGACCGGGAGTTCAACGAGACCGACGTCAGCGGCGTCAACAACAACGCCTACTCGTACGCGCTCACCCTCGAAACGGGGTACACCCTGGCGGAGGGCGACGTGATCGTCGTTCGGTATCCGACCATCGACAACCCGTCCGAACCCGGTGAGTACGACGTCGAGGTGACGGTCAACGGCGCGCAGAACGAGACTGGGACGCTCACCATCGAGGAGTAGACTCGACGCCGCGGTCAGCGGACGACGAGTCGATATGGACGGTGAATCGTTCGCTCGGCGTCACCGACCGCTTTTCGTCAGAGTTCGTGCGCGATGTACTCGTTGAGTTCCGTGACCGCCGACGGCGAGTACGTCCAGTAGCCGGCCCAGACGCCCGGCTCCGTCTCCGCGGCCACGAGCGCGGCGTGTTCGGTCCCGTCGTCGGACGACGCGGGGTCCGGCGGGACGTACACGACGAACCACGCGTCGCGGAAGTCCTCGTCGTAGCCGCCGTGCATCGTCACGCCGAGGTCCCGAGGCGGCGTCCAGTCCGGAACCCCGTAGACGTGGGTGTCGACGGCGGTGCCGGCGAGCGTTTCGTAGACCCGCCTCGTCCCCCGTTCGTCGTCGATCCGGGAGAGGCGCTGGAACGACGCCCGGAGCGTCCCCTCGCCGGCTTCCCAGGCGGTCCGTTCGACGTACCGCGAGACGAGTATCAGCAGCAGCTTCTCGGTGTCCGACTGGGGGTACCCCCGGAGCGTGAACGGGACCTCGTCGAGGCCGGCGAGCACGTCCGGCACCTCGACCTCGGCGAGGTCGCGAGCCCCCGTTCGGAAGAGGTCGGAGTTCACGAGGAGGAGCGCGTCGGCGAGGGCGTCCAGCGGCGAGGTCGCGACCATTTCCCCGTCACGGACGAGCGCGACGACGTCCTCGTCGCGGTCCGGAAGGCTGCGCTCGTCGACGTCGACCGGCTGGTCCTCGAACGCGTCCTCGACCATCTCGGCGAGCGGGCGCGGCGCGGTGCGGTTTGCGACGACGAGCGACAGCGGGTCGGCGTCGAGGTCGTCGACGAACGTTTTCAGTGTCATTGGTCTGCTCCGCGACGGGATCGAGATCCGAGCGGACACAGTCGTTTGTCTGGCGACCTACAAAAACTCGGCGCACGGGAGTACTCCGCGGGCGGCGGGACGACGGATCAGGCCCGCCGCTTTCTCCATGTTTTTGACCCCTCCCCGCGCAGTGGCGTCCGTGACGGACGAACGCTTCTGGGGCGCCGCGCCGGCCGCCGCCGCAGGGTTGTGGGGCGGCATGTACGTCGTGAGCAAGTGGGGGTTCTCGCACGTGCCGCCGGTGACGCTGGCGTTCCTTCGCGTGTCGCTCGCGGCTGTCGCGCTGCTCGTCATCGTGCGCGTCAGCAAGCCGGCCCGGTCGTTCTCCCGGCGTGACTGGCTGGACTTCCTCCACCTCGGCGTCTGGGTCGCCGTGACGCTCGTCACCCAGTTCGTCGGGACCGACCTGACGAACGCCAGCCAGGGGTCGCTGTTGACCGTCCTGACGCCGGTGTTCACGCTCGCGCTCGGCGTCGCGTTCCAGAGCGAGCGGCTCACCGGCCGCAAAGCGGGCGGGATGGCGCTGGCGGCCGCGGGGACCGTGCTGGTGCTGTCCGGCCAGTACGACCTGACCCGCGTCGCCGACGGGAGCCTCGCCGGCGTCGCGCTCCTCCTGCTCGCCAGCCTCGGGTGGGCGGCCTACACGGTCGGCGGGAAGCGCCTCGTCAGGACGTACTCCGCGCTGGAGACCGCGACGTACTCCACGCTGTTCTCCGTGCCGCTGATCGGCGTCCTCGTCCCTGCGGAGGCCCTCCTGACCGACGCGACGCCGACGGCCGTACCCCTCACCGCGGGCGTCGTCGGCGCGGTGCTGTATCTCGGCCTGCTCTCCACCGCCGCGGCCTGGTACCTCTGGTACAAGGGTCTGGAGTTCGCCGACGCCGGAACCGTCGCGGTGTTTTTCTTCGTCCAGCCGCTCGTCGGCGCGGCGCTGGGCGCGACTCTGCTCGGCGAGTCGCTCGGCCCGTGGTTCGTCGGCGGCGGCGCGGCGATGGCGGCCGGCGTTTACGCGGTGACGACGGCGAGGGCGTGACGGCGGCGACACGATAATGGCGGAGCGCGGTGGACGTGACGGCGCGGGCGGCCCCGAGATTCGTTCACTTTCACTAACACTTTTGTGCCGGTGCTGTGATACCGGTGCGCATGAGCACGACCGTACGCGGCACGGTCCGCGGGATGGGGACCCGCGCGAACCCGGCGTTCGCCGTCGGCGCGGTGGCGGTCCCCGTCGTCGTTCTGGCGTACGCGGTGACCGGACCGCTGCAGCACCACACCTACGCGCACGTGATGGCGGGCACGCTCTGGACGGGGATCGACCTGTTCATGGCGCTGATCCTCGGTCCCGTGCTCGGCGGGCTCGACGTCGACGCGCGGGCGAGCGTCTTCGAGCGGTTCACCCCGAAGATGACGTTCCTCATGCCCACGCTGGCGACGGTCACCATCGTCGGCGGGATCACGCTCGCGGAGCGTCTGGGCTACTTCCCGCACGCGGACCCGTGGCTCGCGCTGTTCACGGCCGCGACGCTGCTGCCCGCGCTCGCGCTGATCGGCTGGCAGTTCCGCGCGTTCGGCGACCGACGCTGGCAGGCCGCTTTCGGCCTCGCGCTGGTCGGCAGCGCGGCCTATCTCGCCCGCACGCTGCCGGAGTTCGCCATGACGCGCCCGGTTATCGCCGTGACACTGGTCGTCGTCGCGGCGCTCGCCGTGCTCGGGTTCGGCGTCCTGATGCCCGGCGAGGTGCGCATATACCGCGAGATGGTGTCGAGCGACCCCGACCCCGAGGTGATCAGCCGCATCGGGATGCGGAACGCGAAGCTCAGCGGCGTCCAGGGCGTCCTCCAGCTCGCCGTCATCGCCGTCATGGTGTATCTGCGCTGGGGAGGGTTCTGATACCGCCGAGCCGGCGCCGGGCTAGGGACCGCGCCACCGGCGTTTTGGTGCCGCGGTCCCTAGCCCGGTCCATGTACACGGGGAAGACGGAGAAGCCGTGCTGTCTCTGCGACGACCCGTCGATCAGCGCGCGCATCGACCTGCCGCCCCGGGCCGTGCAGCTGCTGAAGCACAGTGACCCCATCGCGTGGCGCGACATCGTCGGGGAGGTGTCCATCTACTTCTGCGCGGACGACTGGGAGACCGTCAAGGAGCTGGTGCTGGAGACGGGGATGAGCCCGCTCTCGCGGTGCAACGTCGCCCGCGCCTCCTTCGACCTCCGCGAGGACTTCGAGGCGCTGCTGAACGAGACGCGGGCGGAGCCGGACCAGCGACCGGTCGAGCGGGAGTTCCGCGAGCGGAGCGATGCCGCGCTGGCCGACCCCGACGCGGCGTCCGAGCGCGAACTGGTCGAGGCGCGGGTCGTCAGGTGGGCGCTCAAGGACCTCGCCGACGAGGCCTGACCCGCCCACAGGTTATTACCGTTCGACGCGTAGGAGCGCCCGAATGTCGCTCCGGGACGTGGTGCGAGACGTGGAGGACCGGCGCAAGACCCTGACCGTCTTCAACCCGCGGCAGGGGGACGGGTTCGTCGACGACCTCCGGTCGTACTTCGAGCGCCAGAACGTGACCGTCCGGGCGGAGGAGACCGACACCGGCCGCCCGACGGACTTCGCGGTGCTGCGTCGGGGCGACGAGGTCCTCACGACGACGCCCGCGGACGCGCTCGCCGACGCGGTGGCGTCGCCCGCGACGAGCGACGACGGGGACGGCGCCGACGGCTCGGTCCGCACCGACGTGTTGCGGTACCTGAACGAGACGACGTTCACCGCCTACGGCGTCGACCGGATGCTGACGGCCTCGCGCGAGATCGAGGACCGCGCCTGGCGCGTCGGCGAGGGCCGCCTCCACGCCGGGTTCCAGTACGTCTCGGTGCTCGACGGGGAGACGGACGTGTACGGCAACCTCGCGGAGCGGCCGATCGACGTCCACGTCTACGCCGCTCCGGACGAGGCGCCGCCCTCGCTGGCCGGCGTCTCGGTCCACGTCGAGAGCGCGGACGAGATCGAGCGCACCTGGTTCGTCGCCTTCGACGGCGGCGGCTTGGACGACCAGAAGTGCGCGCTCCTGGCCGAGGAGCGCGGCGACCGCAACTTCTACGGGTTCTGGACGTACGACCCGGCGATCGTCGACCGGATCGTCGACCACCTCGAACGGCGGTACGTCGGTCGGTGAACGGGCGAGTGCGGCCGAGCAGTTCGGTCCCGCCCGCGGAGAACCGGACCTCCGTCGGCCGGGCGACCGCGTTGCGAAGGCCCGGACCGGACGACGGTCGCCCCCTGTCGGGCCGCGGCATTTATCACTCATTGATTCCTTGCTCTCAGTAACCGAGAACGTGACTCGGATCCCGACCCAACCATGTCCGATGACTCTCTCGAAGTACTCGTCGTAGACGACGAATCGCGCCTTGCCGATCTGTTCGCCGCCTGGCTCGGGAGCGAGTGGAACGTCGAGACGGCGTACGACGGCGAAGCCGCGCTCGAACGAATGACCGAGTCGGTCGAACTCGTCCTCCTCGACCGGCGGATGCCCGGTCTCTCCGGCGACGAGGTCCTCGAACGGATCCGAGAGGAGGGCTACGACTGCCGCGTCATCATGGTGACCGCGGTCGACCCCGACTTCGACATCATCGAGATGGGCTTCGACGACTACCTCGTCAAGCCGGTCTCGAAGGAGGACCTGCTCGACATCGCGGAGAAGATGGAGACCCGGTCGACCTACGCCGCGGAGGTACAGGAGTACTACGCCCTGACGTCGAAGAAGGCGCTTCTGGAGTCCGAGAAGTCCGAGCGCGACCTGGAGGAGCGCGAGGAGTACCGGGAGCTCTGCGAGCGGGTCGACGAACTCGAGGAGCGCGTCGACGACGCGATGTCGGGGCTCTCCGACCACGACGACTTCGTCGGGGCGTTTCAGGACCTCCCCGGCGAGTGATCGCCCGGCTCCTCGCCGCTTTTCTCGCCGCGTCCCTTACTCCGCCGGCCGCTTCACGTCCGCGAACTCGAACCGGGCCCCGCCGCTCTCGCTCTCCGTCGCCGTCACCGTCCAGCCGTGCGCGCTCGCCACCTCGCGCACCACCCACAGCCCCAGCCCGAGGCCGTTCTCCGACGTCGTGAAGTCGGACTCGAAGGCGTGCTCGCGGACGTGCTCCGGCATCCCCCGGCCGTCGTCCGCGACGAAGAAGCCAGCCGTCCGCCGGTTCTCCGCCGCGTCGGCCACCGGCGGGTCCAGCGCCTCCGCCGCTGCCGGGTCGCCGACGTCGAGGGGACCGGCCCTGACGGCGACGTCGTCGCCGCCGTGTTCGATCGCGTTGCGGAAGAGGTTCTCCAGCAGGCGCAGCAGTCGCGACCGGTCCGCGGCCACGCTGCCGAGGTCGTCGACGGACAGGGTCGCCGCCTCGGTGCTGACGTTCGACCACGCCTCCTCGACCGTCGCCGTCAGGTCGGTCGGGTCGGTCTCGGTGACCGTCTGTCCGTGTCTGGCGAGCGCGAGCACGTCGCCGATGATGTCCTCCATCCGGTCCAGGGCGTCGTCGACGTTGTCGAGCTGACTCGTGCTGTCCTGCTCCATCGCGAGGTCGAGGTAACCCTGCGCGACCGACAGCGGGTTCCGCAGGTCGTGGCTGACGATCTCGGCGAACGCCTCCAACCGCTCGTTCTGACGCTGGAGCTCGCGCTCGCGTTTCTTCCGTTCGGTGATGTCGCGTACGACGCCAACGGTGCCCTGAAGATCCCCGTCATCGTCGGTGAGCAGGGCGATCTGGTTCTCGCAGGGGACGACCCGCCCGTCCTTCGTGTGGACGCCCATCTCCATGGCGGCCGTCTCGGCGTCGCCGTCGAGCAGTCCGCGGATCTTCTCGCGCCCCTCCGCGACGTCCGCCTCGTCCATGACGATCGAGACGTGCTCCCCGAGCAGGCCTTCGCGCGTGTACCCCGTCATCGCGACGAGGCCGTTGTTGACGGTCATGAAGTGGCCGTCCGCGTCGAGGGCGTACATCCCGTCGCCGACGGTCTCGACGAGGCGCTCGTACCGCCGGAGGACGCGCTCCTGCTGTTCGATCCGTCCCCGGAGCGCCATCGAGTGGAGCACGTTCGACACCGTGTCCGCGATCTCCTCTATCGCCGACCGCTCCATCTCGGAGACGCCCTCCGGGTCGTCGGTGTAGACGCCGAGGACGCCGTACAGTTCGTCGTCGGCGGCGAGGGGAGCGAGCACGGTCGCGGTGCAGTCGTTGTCGAGGGCGGTCTCCTCCCACGGCACCGACAGCGGGTGGTCGCCGACGTCCTGCACCACTGTCGTCTCCCGGGTCCGGAGGACCCGCTCTATTAGCGTCTCCGGCGTCGAGGGATCGACGGCGAACGTCTCGGCGATCGACCAGTCGTCGACCGCCGCGCCCGTCACCCAGGGGACGACCTGGCGCTCCCCCGTGTCGTACTCGCCGATCCAGGCGAACGAGTACCGGCCGCCGAGGGTCAGCTGGTCGCAGACCGCCCGCTCGACGTCCATGGGCGACGTCGCGTCGACCAGTCCCCGCTTGACGTCCCTGACGACGTCCTCCGGTCGGGTCCCGCCCGGCGGCGCCGCGTCGGCGGGGTTGCGGGCCATCGAGTTCGCGACCCAGCCGGCGAACGCCTCGTCCGACCCCGGCTGCCCGAGCTCGTCGACGAAGTCGACGACCTCCGCGACCGCCGTGCCGCTTCCGTCCGGCGTGTCGTACTCGGTGACGATCAGCAGCGGGAGGTCCGGGTGGCGCTCGCGGATGGCCTGCAGTATCGCGGGGGCGGCGGACACCGTCGCGTAGTCGCTCACCACGCAGTCGACGTTGCCGTCCTCGACGTAGTCGATGGCGGCGTCGAAGCCGGGGGCGGTGTCGACGGAGACGGCCGGCGCCGACCACCGAAGGGGCGCAGCGAGCTGTTCCCGTCGCTCCGCGTCGTCACAGACACAGAGGACCCGTTTCGACTCAGTCATTAGTGTTCGCTGGTCTCGTACCGACGTCGCCCGGAACGCGCGGACGGCGTCGGGCGCTTTCCTACCTTTAGCCAACACGCCGTTATAACGTTTGTTGTCACCTTTTCGGCGGCAGCGACGGCCGAGACGGGCGCCGCCTCAGCGGACTCCTGAGGGTCCGAGCCGCCAAGTATATTCGTGCACGCCTCCAGAGATGAGATAGTTCGGAACTATCTGCGATGCGTTTGAGAACCAAGCTCCTCGTTCTTTTCCTCCTCCTCGCGCTGACGACGGGGAGCGTGGTGTTTCTTGAGTTCCAGTCCCACCAGCGGCTACTGATCGAGAACGCCGAGACGGACGCCGAGAAGCAGGCCGAGTCGACCGCGGTCCAGCTCGACGACAGGCTCGTCACGAGCCAGCAGACGCTCTCCGTCGCCGCGTCGCATCCCGACGTGGCGAAACACGGCTCCGACACGCAGTCCCGATATCTCGACTCGCTGCTGGAGCGGACGGCGTTCGACGGCGCGTCCGTCGTCGCGGGGAACGGGACGCTCGTCGCGATCGGCGGCGTCGACGAGTCGACGCGGCGGGACGTGCTCGGCAGCGACCTGAGCGACCGTCGGTACGTCCGGCGTGCATTGGCCGGCGAGACGCACGTCAGCGAGCCGATAGACGCCGAGACCGACAACGCGGTCGTCGTCGTGAGCGTGCCGGTCCGCGAGAACGGGTCGGTCGTCGGGTCGCTCAACGCCGCGATTCACCTGTCGAACGCCTCCTTTTTCTCCTCCATCGCGGGGCGGACCGACGAGACCCAGTCCATCGCCGTCGCGGCGGGCGAGCGGACGCTGTACGACTCCGGCGGCGACTTCGACGACCCGGTTACCGGGACCGCTCGGATGGATGCGACCGGGTGGACCGTGACGGTCTCGCAGGACCGGGCCGCGGTCGCCGAGGGCGTTCGGAGTCTGGTGGTGCAACAGCTCGCCCCCATCGTCGTCGCGTTCGCGACGCTGTTCGGCGTCGTCGCCTGGGTCTACCGCAAGGACATCAAGCAGGCCGAGAAGCTGCTGAACGGCGTCACCGCGCTGGAGCGACGGCAGTACGACACCGAACTCGTCCTCTCGGGGAGCAGCGAGTGGGGCGAGCTGGAGGCCGCCTTCTCGCGGCTCGCCGCGACCCTCGCCGAGCGCGAGACGATGCTGCTCGTCCTGAACCGGCTGCTCCGGCACAACCTCCGCAACTCGCTGAACGTCATCCAGGGGCGGGCGGGGCTGCTGAAGGACGCGACCGACGACGCCACGCGGCGGCACAACGCCGAGGTGATCCGAGAGACCAGCCAGGAGCTGATCGCCCTGAGCGAGAAGGCGCGGACGACGGAGCAACTGCTCGTCCCGCCCTCGGAGGTCGATACCTCGCCGGTCGACCTCGCGGCGGTGGTGCGACGCGCCGTCGGCGAGTTCCGCGACGCCCATCCCACCGTCGCGTTCCACCTGACCGCGCCCGACTCGGCGTCGGTGCGGGCGGGCCACGAGGTGGAGATCGCCGTCGAGGAACTACTCGACAACGCGGTGAGCCACGCGGGCCGCGACCCGCGGATCGACGTCACCGTAAAGCGGCGCGGTGACGCGACGGAACTGCGCGTCACCGACGACGGCCCGGGGATCCCCGCCGACGAGCGCGAGGTGCTGCTCGGCGAGCGCGAGATATCCCAGCTCCACCACAGCGGCGGCCTCGGGCTGTGGCTCGTCGGGTGGATCGCGAACCGCTACGACGGGGAGTTCGACATCGAGAGCGACGGCGGGACGACCGTCGCGCTCCGGTTCGCGACCGCCGACGGCGCCTGATCCGGCCTCAGGACTGGTTGTAGATGAGGTTCCGCTGGATCTCGTTGGCCCCCTCGTAGATGACGGGGATGCGTACGTCGCGGTAGACGCGGGCGATCCGGCGGTCGGTGAGGATCGAGCGGCCGCCGTGGAACTGCATCCCCCGCTCGGCGCAGTCGACGGCGGTCTCGGTCGCCTTCGTCTTCGCCATGGCGGCCCAGAGGCCGGCGTTCCCGCCGCTCTCGACCTTCTCCGCGGCGCGGTAGGCGAGCGACCGGGCGGCCTCGTACTCCATGCGCATGTCCGCGAGGCCGTGCTGGACCGCCTGGAAGTCGCTGACGTCACGCCCGAACGCCTGCCGTCCGTGGGTGAACTCCCAGGCCTCCTCGATGGCCGCCGCGGCGAGGCCGAGGCCGTGACCCGAGACGACGACGCGGCCGTGGTTGAAGAACTCGGCGAGCATGTAGAAGCCGGCGTCCTCGTGGCCGATCAGGTTCTCCTCGGGGATCCGGCAGTCGTCGAAGACGATGTGGCCCTGCTTCGAGGCGCGCATCCCCATCTTCTCGGGGATGTGCTCGGCGTCGTAGCCGTCCGCGTCGGTGGGGACGATGAAAAGCGAGTGGTTGCCGTAGCGGTTGTCCTCGTCGTCGCCCGTCCGGGCGTACACCGTAAGCCAGTCGCCCTCGACGGCGTTGCCGACCCAGTACTTCTCGCCGTTGAGGACGTACTCGTCGCCGTCTTTCTCCGCGCGGGTCTGCATCCCGGCGAGGTCGCTGCCGGTCTCCGGTTCGGAGACGGCGAGGCCGGTTATCTGCTCGCACTCCGCGACGGGGCGGAGGTACTCCTCTTTCTGCTCCTCGGTCCCGTACTCCTCGATGATGGAGGCGCCGAAGCTCGCGAGCTGGAGCGTCAGCGCGATGCCGGCGTCGGCGCGGAAGAACTCCTCCGCGATGCCGAGCACCTCGACGAGCGAGAGGCCGCGGCCGCCGTACTCCTCGCCGATGTCCTGCGCGACGAGTCCCGCCTCCTGGCCCGCTTCGAGGATCTCCCAGGGGTACTCGCCGGCGCTGAAGTACTCCTCGGCGTTGGGTGCGATGTGCTCCTCGGCGAACTCGCGGGCGTCTCGTTTCACGTCCCGCGCGTGCTCGGGGACGATACTCTCGTCAAGTAGTTCCATGGACGATACAGGGAGCGATCGGTCATATAGCCCATGGAACGCACGACACGGCGCGAAGAATTTACCTGCCGTTGGGAGTTGGCGCCGTTCCCGCTCCGTCGCGGCCGTGCGATGCGAACGCGTCCCGAACGTATCCCGAGTCGTGATACTTTACTTGCTACCGGCTCCCCGTCGGGGTATGGGCTTCGGTAGCTACGACGAATCCGAACAGCAGGACCAGAACGTGGACGACGAGGACGACGGCGAGGGCATCAACGTCCACGAACACGAACACGAGGGCGAGGTCTCCACGGAGGGCGCCGACAGCGACGCGCTGCTCGACCAGCTGCAGGACATCAAAGAGGACTGAGACACGTCGTTTTCTCGCTGTTTCGTTTCGTAACGAATATCACGGTTTTGGCTGAACGAGGGGGTATGGATCCCCGAGTCCGCGAACACGCGGAAGTGATCGTCGACCAGTGCACCGACGTCGAGGCCGGCGACGAGGTCGTCATCTCGGCGCCCGCGGTCGCCGAGGACCTGGTCGTCGCCCTCTACGAGCTGGTCGGCGAACGCGGCGGCATCCCCCGCACGACCGGCGCACCGAAACGCGCGCACCGTGCGTACATGCGGGCCGCCGACGAGGACCAGTTCGAGCTCTCCGAGGTCGGCATGGCGATGGCGGAGGCGGCGGACGTGGCCATCCACGTCCGGGCGTCGTCGAACGCGTTCGAGACGAGCGACGTGGACCCCGAGAAGACTGCCGCCCACCGAAAGGCGAACCGGCCGGTCAGCGAAGAGATGATGGACAGCCGCTGGTGTCTCACGAAGTATCCGGCCCCGGCGAGCGCCCAGAAGGCCGAGATGAGCACCGAGGCGTACGAGGAGTTCGTCTGGAGCGCCGTCAACAAGGACTGGGAGGCCCAGCGCGAGTTCCAGGAGCAGCTGGTCGAGATCCTCGACCCCGCGAGCGAGGTCCGGATCGTCAGCGGCGACGGGACCGACCTGACGATGAGCGTCGACGGGATGAACGCCGAGAACGACTGGGGCGACGTGAACATGCCCGCGGGCGAGGTGTTCACTGCGCCGGTGCCGGACTCCGTCGAGGGAGCTGTCCACTTCGACATGCCGCTCATCGCACAGGGACGCGAGGTCCTCGACGTCCGCCTCACCTTCGAGGACGGCGAGGTCGTCGACCACAGCGCCAGCAAGAACGAGGAGGTGCTCACGTCGCTGCTGAACACGGACGAGGGGGCGCGTCGGCTGGGCGAGCTCGGCATCGGGATGAACCGCGACATCGACCGGTTCACCTACGACATGCTGTTCGACGAGAAGATGGGCGACACCGTCCACATGGCCATCGGCCGCGCCTACGAGGAGAACGTCGGCGAGGACCGCGAGCACAACCAGAGCGCCGTCCACGAGGACATGATCGTCGACATGAGCGAGGACTCCTACATCGAGGTCGACGGCGAAGTGATCCAGCGGAACGGGACGTTCGTCTTCGAGGACGGGTTCGAAGCGTAAGCCAAGCGCCGGTTTGGTGGTTCACTGCACCCGATAGCTCACCGCGATCCCCTCGCCGAGCGGGAGGACGACCGTCTCGAAGTCCGGGTCGTCGCGGACCGTTTCGAGGTACTCCGCGATCCCCAGCGTCTGCTCGTTCGCGTCGCCGGGGTCGTCGCCCTCCAGGATCGCCAGCAGCTTCTCGAACTCGATGACCCCGGCTATCATCGCGTTGTCGGCGACGACGACGCCGCCCGGCGGCACCTTCTCGCGGACGGCGTCGAACGCCTCTCGGTAGCGGTGCTTCTGGTGGTCGATCAGCACCACGTCGAACGGGCCGTCGTAGCGCTCGACGGCGTCGAGGGCGTCGCCGCTCTCGTACCGCGCGAGGTCGTCGTAGCCGCCGCGGGCCATGTACTCGCGGGCCAGCTCCAGTTCGTCCTCGTCGTGCTCGGTGAGGACGATCTCGCCGTCCCCGGGGAGCGCCTCGGCGAACCAGTACGCCGAGTAGCCGTACCCCGAGCCGAACTCGAAGACGCGCTCGGCGTCGACCATCCGCGCGGCGATCCGCAGCGTCGCGCCGACCTCGTGACCGACGGTCGGGAAGCCCGTCTCGTCGGCGTACTCGGCCATCTCCTTCAGCACCTCGTCGGGGGCGGGCGCGACGGCGCGGACGAAGCGAACCGTCTCGTCGGGAACGATCTCCATGTGCGTCCGTGCCACTGACGGCACCGTAACGGTTTGGTTCGCGGAGCGGGAGCGCCCGCGACGGTCCGTCAGGGCCAGTTCGCGGGCAACTCGTCCCGGTGATCGTCGAAGAGACTGAGGACCGGTCGGATGCGGTCGAAACGGGGGCCTCTGGACACTCGCTCGCTCTCGCGGTCCCAGTCGACGTACCCTTCGTGAGTCAGCAACGGCAGGTGGTTGTGGAACAGTTCGACCCGCAGGGTTTCGAGGTCTTTCTCCCCCGCGTGCACGTCTTCCGGGACGTCCAGACCGTCGATTGCCGCCTCCTCGTCGAGCAGCGAGACCAGCAGCCGCCGACGCGGCCGGTCTCTGAGCGCGGAGAAGATGTCGTTCCAGTCAGGGTCGGACACGGTCGTCGAAGTGTTAGTGCTGCAACAACAAACCCCTTTTGCCGGTCCGTGAAGGTTGCCCACACCCTCCGCGACCGCCGGACCGGTCGGCGGCCGGGCCTCAGCGGTTGCGGCTCACCGGGAACGCCACGCGGTCGGGGCGGTCGTTGAACCGCTCCAGTATCCGCTCGTACAGGGCGTTCTTCGTGCGCTGACCGCGCTTCGGGTGGACGAGGTAGCGCAGGCGGAGCTCTACCCACGACTCCTGCTGGACGACGTTGACGCTCGGCCGGTCGTTCACCTCGAGTTCGACCGGCGTCTCCGAGAGCACCTCCCGGTAGCGCGCGACGTTGCGGCGCATCTCCTCGCCGAGGTGATCGTCCGCGACGGCGATCATCTCGCTCCGGGCGAACTCCAGGTCGGTCTCGTAGGCAACCTGCACCGACACCTCGTTCCAGACGTAGGGGAACTCCTCCCAGGAGTAGTTGAACACCTCCGAGGAGAGTACGACGCTGTTGGGGACGGTGACGATCCGTCCCGACGGCTGGTTCGAGGTGACGAGGTCCCCGTTTATCTCCCACAGCGTCGTGACCAGGAAGTCGACGTCGATGACGTCGCCCTTCGCCTCCTCGATCCGGACGCGGTCGCCGACCTGGTACGGGCGCTTGACGAGGATGTACACCCACCCGAGCAGGGAGAACAGCGGCTGCTGGAGCGCGAACGTGACGGCGAAGCCGACGACGCCCAAGGAGAAGAGGACGCCCACCCACTGCTCGGTGAGCGCGCCGAACACGCCGACCAGCGCCGCCGCGCCGAACGCCAGCCGGAGCACGTTCCGGACGTCGTGCAGGCGGCGCTTGCTCTTCGAGCGGCGTTCGAGCGCCCCGAAGACGAGGAGGTAGAGGCCGTACGCGCCGAACGCCACCGCGGCCGCCGTCAGCAGTTTCGCGGCGAGCACGTCCGCGGCGAGCGTCCCGACCGTCGGCCACTCCGTCGGGAGAGACCGCACGAGCGCGACGCCGAGGGCGCAGGCGAGACCGGCGAGGATCGACAGACTTCCGAGGCGACGAGTCACTGTCGAACGGTTACGCGGGCGTCACTAAACCGTTCCGACGCCGTCCCGCGGCGCGCGGTCGGCCGTCGTCCGCGTACGGGCCGGGATCCGCGACCGGCAGACGAATAGGGCCCCAGCCCGTAGGGAGGTCAAGTACGATGTCCACAGCGAAAGCGACGTTCGGCGGCGGTTGCTTCTGGTGCACCGAGGCGGCGTTCAAGCAACTCGACGGCGTCGAGTCCGTCACCTCGGGGTACGCCGGCGGGCACGTCGAGGACCCCACCTACCGGGAGGTCTGTTCCGGCGACACCGGCCACGCCGAGGTCGTGCAGGTCGAGTACGACACCGACGAACTGAGCTACCCCGACCTGCTGAAGGTGTTTTTCACCGTCCACGACCCGACCCAGCTGAACAAGCAGGGGCCCGACGTGGGGACGCAGTACCGCTCCATCGTCCTCTACCACGACGACGAGCAGCGCGAGCAGGTCGAACGCTTCCTCGTCGAACTGACGGAGGAGGGCGCGTACGACGACGAGATCGTGACCGAGGTCGAACCCCTCGAAGAGTTCTACGAGGCGGAGGAGAAGCATCAGGACTACTACGAGAAGAACCCCGACGACCGCTACTGCAGTTTCTACGCCGAGCCCAAGGTGCAGAAGGTCCGCGAGAAGTTCGGCGATCAGGCGGCCGCCGAGCAGTGACCCTGTACCCCGCCGCTATCGAGTCGTACGACGAGTCGGCGCCGTCGCCCGACGAGACGGAGACGGCCACGTTCGCCCTCGGCTGCTTCTGGGGCCCGGACGCGGCGTTCGGCGCCCTCGACGGCGTCGTCCGCACCCGCGTCGGCTACGCCGGCGGATCGAAGGCGGACCCGACGTACCACGCTCTCGGCGACCACAGCGAGGTCGTGCAGGTCGACTACGACCCCGGCGAGCTGTCGTTCACGGACCTGCTCGACGTCGCCTTCCGCAACCACGAGCCGCGTTCACAGCCGAAGAAGCGCCAGTACCAGAACGTCGTCTTCCACGAGACCGACGCGGAGCGCGAGGCGATAGCCGACTACGTCGCGGAGAGCGACTGGCCGGCGGACAGCGTCGAGACGCGGGTCGAACCCCTCGATACGTTCTACCTCGCGGAGGACTACCACCAGAAGTTCAACCTCGGCAACCAGCCGTCGCTGGAGCGCCCGTTCGAGGAGGCTGGCTACGACGCCGACGAACTCCGAGAATCGGCCGCCGCGACGAAGATCAACGCCCACGCCGCCGGGAAGGACGTGCCCGCGTTCGAGGAGGCGCTGACGTACGACCCGCGGAAGAGGTAGTCGCGTCGCGTTCCGAACGGACGGCTCAGCGATTTCTGTCGGCCGCCGTCGTCAGCAGCGACTCGTGTCCGACATCCGGTATTCTATACAGCGAAACACGATTCACGAGACGCGTTTCGAGCGACTCGCGCCGACGGCCGCTACGGCTTGATCACCGCGCGGCCCTCGATCTCGCCGTGTTCGAGCTTCTCGGCGACGGTGTTGATCTGGTCGAGGTCGTACTCGGTGGTGTGCAGTTCCATCTCGCCCTGCTCGACGAGGGCGACGAGTTCCTGCAGTTCGGTGTAGGTGCCGACGAGCGTCCCGCGGTAGGAGACCTCGCCGTCGACGAGCGTCTGCGAGGGCTCGTGGACGTGGCCCCCGTAGCCGACGACGTGGTGGTCGCCGCGGCCGGCGAGGATATCGGGCGCGAGTCGGGTGGTCTCGTCGCTGCCGACGAAGTCGAGCGACTGCAGCGCGAGGTCGCCGTCGGTGATCCCCTCGACCGCCTCGCCGACGTCCTCTTCGGTCGGGTTGATCGTGTAGTCGGCCCCGCACTCCTCGGCCAGATCGAGCGCGGCGTCCTTCACGTCGACGGCGATCGTCTGGGCGGCGCTCATCGAGTCGACGGCCTGCAGGCCGATGTGGCCGAGACCACCGATGCCGATGACGACCGCGTAGCTGCCGGGCACGAGTTCGTCGACCGCCTTCTTCGCGGCGTGGTAGGCCGTGATGCCGGCGTCGGCGTGCGGCGCGATGTCCACCGGGTCGAGCGAGTCGAGCTTGATCGCGGCCCGCTCGTTCGTGAGCAGGTACTCCGCGAAGCCGCCGTCGGTGGTGAGGCCGGGGAACTGCGCGTTCTCGCAGTGCATGTCGTCGCCGAGGCGGCAGCGGCGGCACTGCCCGCAGGTCATCAGCGGGTGACAGATCACCTGGTCGCCCTCCTCGACGGTGGTCACCTCCTCGCCCGTCTCGACGACGGTGCCGGCGTTCTCGTGGCCGAGGGTCTGCGGCAGGTCGACGGGGGCGTACTCCTCCCACATGCCCTCGACGATGTGGTTGTCCGTCTGGCACCAGCCGGCGCCCTCGACCTCGATCACGACGTGGTCCGACCGGGTCGCCTCGGGACGGTCGACCTCCTCGACGCTCAGCGCCTCGCTCATGTCGTCCGTGTACTCGTGGAGTCGCGCGGCGAGCATGCGCATTGATATCACATAACTCTTGTAAAAAGTACGGGCGGCGGCGGATCCGGCCGGGAAACCGGTTTGAATTCCGAGTCGTCGGGGACGTTAATAGGGCGTATGGCCTATGTTATCATGCCATGTCCCGGATACTGCTACTGGCGGGCGACTTCGTCGAGGACTACGAGGTGATGGTACCGTATCAGGCGCTTGAGATGGTCGGGCACGACGTCGACGCGGTCTGTCCGGAGAAGGAGGCGGGAGAGACGGTCAAGACCGCGGTCCACGACTTCCGCGGCGACCAGACGTACGTCGAGTCGCGGGGGCACGACTTCGAACTGACCGCGACGCTCTCGGCGGTCGACCCGGCGGAGTACGACGCGCTCGTCGTCCCGGGCGGTCGGGCGCCGGAGTACCTGCGGGGCTACGACGAGGTGCTCGACGCCACGAAGCACTTCTTCGAGGCGGACAAGCCGGTCGCCGCCCTCTGTCACGGCCTGCAGATACTCGCCGCGGCGGACGTGCTCGAGGGCCGCACCTGCACGGCGTACCCGGCGCTGCAGTCCGAGGTCGAGACGGCGGGCGCGGAGTGGGCCGACGGCGTCGCGCGCGACGGTAACCTCGTCACCGGACAGGCCTGGCCGGACCACCCCGAGTGGCTGTCGGAGTTCCTCGACGTGCTGGGCACCGAGATCGACCACGGCGAACCCGTGGCCGCCGACGACTGACCGCCCTTCGAGCGTTCTTTTACTGGCCGACGGTTTCCCGCTGATACCGCCGATCCTTCTAGCTGATATAACATTATCCCGACAGTGAGTGAAACTAATTAGATTTTTGTGAGATGTTTTCTATCGTAGGTGGTACGGATCAGTATTTTGACTTTATCGATGCTCCGGACCAACTCAGCGAAAGCGCAGGTGTCTCGCTTCGCGAGGGGACTCTTGATCCTCCTCGTAGCAGTAGCGGCGACGATGGCCGTCGCGGTCCCCGGTGCGGCAGTTGGCCCGCCGGCGACGGTGGGCGATCCGGGACCTGCCGCCCATGGAGCGACGGACGTGCCCGGGGACACGAACGTGACGGAGCACAACGTCACGCTGATCAGCGGACAGACCGTGACCGTGGTCCGGCGCGGAAACGACACCGAGTACCGGGTTGCGCCCGGCGCGGACCTCCGAAAGGTGTCGACGCCGGAGGGGACGTACTTCTTCCCGGAGCACGTCGACCTCGATCGGGTCGACCCCGCGCTGTTCAACGTCGACAGACTCGTCGAACAGAACTTGACGGACGGTGAGTCCGATACGATCCCGGTGATCGTCCAGCGGACGTCGGAAGACGAGGACGCGGCGTTCACTGCAACTTCGGTACAGGAGGCGAACAGGGAGTTCCGTAGTGGCCTCCGACGCACCGACGGTGTCCGTACCGAACGGACGCTCGACATCGCCAACTCGGTCTCCGCGGACGTCGAGAAGTCGGGGACGGCTGAGACGTTCGAGGCGATCCGATCGGACGACGACGTTGCGGGCGTCTACCTCGACCAGCGCGTCTCCGTCACGCTCGAAAACGCCACCGAACGCGTCTCCGCCGCGCAGGCGCGGGCGGAGCACAACGTGAGCGGTCGGAACGTCACCGTCGCCGTGCTCGACACCGGCATCGACGCCACGCACCCCGACCTGAACGGGTCAGTCGTCCACGCGGCGGACTTCACCGGCGAGGGGATCGAAAACGATCCCTTCGGCCACGGAACGCACGTCGCCGGCATCGTGGCGGGCGACGGCACGGCCAGCAACGGGACGTACGTGGGCGTGGCGCCGAACGCGAGCCTGATCAACCTCCGCGTGCTCGACGACGACGGCGGGGGTGAGAAGTCCGACGTCATCGCGGCCATGGAGTACGCGGTCAATGACACCGACGCCGACGTCGTCAGCATGAGCCTCGGATGGCCCGCACAGCGCGACGACCCCTTCTACGGGGCGGTCGAGAACGCGGTCGAGAACAACGTGACCGTCGTCGCCTCCGCCGGCAACGAGGGACGCTACGGTCGGTCCACTATCGGCTCTCCGGGCGTCGTCCCGGCGGCGATCACTGTCGGCGCAAGCACGGACGCCGATACCCTGACCGACTTCTCGTCCCGCGGCCCCACCGCCGACCGGGGCCTCGTCAAGCCGAACCTCGTCGCGCCGGGCCACGAGGTGACGAGCGCGGAGGCCGGAACGGACGGATACGTCTCTCACTCCGGGACGAGCATGTCCGCGCCGATGGTGAGCGGCACCGCGGCGCTCCTGCTGGCGGACAACCCCGACTGGTCGCCGACCGAACTCCGGAGCGCGCTCGTCGCCACGACCGACCGTCTCAACGACTCCTACGACGTCTACGAGACCGGGACGGGTCGACTCAACGCCACGGCCGCGCTCTCGACCGACCTCGTCGTCAACCGGACGACGACCGATTTCGGTGACCTCGAACCGAACGCCGAGGCGAACCGGACGGTCGAGTTCACTAACCTCCGGAACGAGTCTCGGACGCTGAACCTCACGGCGAGCGTCACCGGTGTGACGACCAACGTCACGGGGAACGTCACGCTGAACCAAACCACCTTGAGCCTCGGCCCCGGCGAGACCGGCAGCGTCGAGATAACCGTCAACGCGAGCACGACCGAGGACTTCTACTCCGGCCGGATCCGCGTCGAGGGTGGCGAGTACCGGGCGATCTTCGGCTACACGACGAGGAGCGAACTGACGGTCAGGAAGGCCGATCGGAACGGCACTGAGGTCGGCGTGGAAGGCGACTACGTCGTTCTGGTCTCCCACGACACCGAGTCCGTGTCGTTACTCACGGTCTCGAACGGGACGGCGAAACAGCGCCTGTTCAGCGGCAACTACACCGTCATCTCGCCCGGCTACGACGAGTCGAACGGCTACACGCCCATCCTGATGGGCGACGTCGTCACGGTCGACGGCGACACGACCCTCTCCCTGTACGAGAACGAGTCGGTGGCCTACACGGTCGACCCGAGCGCCATCGAGAACGGAACGGGGCGATTGGCGAACCTCACGGTCGGCGGGGAACTCCAGAACACGCTGCCGAGCGGCCAGTCGCTCGACATCGGGACCCTGAACTTCTTCGCGGACAGCCGGACCGTGCGATTCGGTCAGACGCAGGCGATGAACGCGAGCGTCTCCTATCTGCTCGCGCCGTCGAGCCGCTACGGGAGCGACTCCGACTACCACCTCGACGTGCCCGTGGCGTACCATCTGGTGTATCCGACTGTCGGAATCAGCAGTTTCCAGACGTGGACGCCGGATAACGCCACTCTCGCCGCGCAGAACGCGACGTACCACCGGACGGACGTCGGACAGTCGTACTACGTCCGGCACGACATGACCCACCGGCTGTATCCGACGTCCTCGAGCAGGATGATCTACCTGTCGGTCGAGGACCGGGCTGATCAAACGCTCTACGTCTCGCCGTCGACCAGCAGTCATCGGGTCGACCATCGCGTCGAGGCCATCGTCGGCGGAGACTGGTACAGCCAGGCACGGAGCCACTCGATCAGCCCCGGCGAGCGCCGTCAGGTCGCCGTCGGGAAACAGCCTGTCGTCGGGAGCCAGGCGCACTGGCGATTGCGGAACGATTCCACGGCGGATAACGTCTCGCTGTGGACGTACACGCAGTTGGACCAGCACCCGACGCGGTTCGTCCGCGACAGCCGGACCGGCTACTACGTCTACCGGAACTCGACGGAGGTCGCCAACGGGTCCACGGCCGACGGGATGGTGGGCTACACGAGCGACGCCGAACTGGTCGACGGGACGCGGTACGCCGTCACCCTCCTCGGGTCGAACCCCTACGACAGGCTCGGGACGAGCGTCGTCACCCGCCTCGCCGCGACGTACCAGCGGGGCTCGGACAACGCTCCCCCGCGGATAGCGGCCGTCGAAGCCCCCGGCGCCGGGCAGTACAACAACCTGACCTACGGCGGGGCGTCCCTGCGGGTGACGGTCGAGGACGGCAACATGACGAACGGCAGCGTCATCGTCAGGTACGCGAACGCGTCCGTCACCGACGCGCCGTACGACGGATCGCTAGCGAACACCAGCGCGAACTGGACCGAGGCGAACGTCACCGTCAGCTCGGCGGACGCCGGCGCGGTGACCTACGAGGCCACCGTCGACACGTCGACCGTGCAGACGGAGCGTCTCCACCTGGACGTCGTCGCCGTCGACGAGGCGGGTAACGTCCGCGAGTCGCTGGTCGAGAACGCGTACAACGTCGGTCCGGTCGGCGGGGCGTACGTCTCCGGGAGCGTGAAGTTACCGTCAGGCGACGCCGCGGTGGGCGACGAGGTCGTCGCCGTCGACGACAGCGGACGCGTCGTCGATTACAACCGGACCACCGCCTCGGGCGACTACCGCCTCACCGTCGACCGCAACGAGACGGTGACGGTGGGCTACCTGCAGTACAACGAGTCCACCGGCGCGCCGTTCCCCGCCGACGGGAGCGTCGACCTGGCGGCGATCGAACGGGTCAACGCCTCCACCCACACCGATCTCGGACGGACGGCCCTCCCCGAGGCGAACGAACTCGGGTTCGCCGCGGTGAACGAGTCCGGCGGCGGCGTCCCGCACGCCGAGGTGTCCCTCTCCGTCGAGACGGACGGCGTAACCTACGAGCAACTGTTCGCCGTCGGCGCGAACGGCTCTCGGCCCGTCGACGGCCTCGAACTGGCGGGCAACGCCACTCTCGTGGTCAGTCCGCCGCCCGGCGCCGACGCGTACGTCTCGCAGACGTACACAGAGACCGTCCGGATGGACGGGGACCGGAACATCACGGTCGTCCTCGACGAGGCGTCGGTCGCACCGCGCGTGAACGTCTCCGCCTCGTCGACGACGGTGAGCACCGGCGAGCCGGTCGAGTTCACCGCGACCGGTGCGCCGGCCACCGTCGTCCAGCACAAGGAGTGGACCTTCGGGGACGGCGCCGCCGCGGTCGGAACCGGCGCGAGCGTGACGCACAGCTACGACGAGAGCGGCGAGTACGCGGTCGAACTGGCCGCGGTCGACGGCGCCGGTAACGTCGGAACTGCGACGGTGAACGTCACCGTCGAGTCTGAAAGCATCGGTGGCGGCGGTGCGGCCCCGCCGCAAAACCTCGAAGACCCGCTCGGTATGGACGCGTCGGTCTCGACGGCGCTCGACGGCGCAACCGTGTCGATCGTCCGCGGGGAGGCCGGCGGGTCAGCGTCGGCTGACCTCCCGTCGACGGCCGCCGTCGACGGCGTCTCGTTTGACGAACTCGACGTCACGCTGGCCGCCGAGAATCGGGAGTTCGACCTGGAAGTGGCGGCGTCGAACCAGTCGCCGGACGGCGTGACGGCGTTCGACGACCGCGCGACGCTCGGCTACCTGTCGGTCGAGAAGTCGGACGTCACCAACGACGACATCGCGAACGCGACGATCGCATTCACCGTCGCCGAGGAGGGCCTCCCCGACGGAGCGTCGCTCGACGACGTCAGCCTCTATCACTACGCGAACGGCAGCTGGGAGGAGCTTCCGACCGAGCGCAACGGGACGGCCTTCACTGCCGAAACGGACGGCTTCTCCGCGTTCGCCGTGGGGGTCGCCCGCGCCGACGTCGACGTCACCGGCGCGTCGGTCGACCCCTCCGCGGTCGGCGCCGGCGAGTCGGTCACTGTCACCGCGACCGTCGCGAACGACGGCTCGCTCGACGGCAGTGAAACCGTTTCCCTCACCGCCGACGGCGAGACGCTCGCGTCGACGAACGTTAGCGTCGCGGCCGGCGAGACCCGCACCGTCGAGTTCGACGTGACCCTCGACGACCCCGGCTCGGTCGAACTGGCGGTCGGCGACGTCGACGTAGGCGAAGTGTCCGTGTCGGCGGCGACGGAGACGACCGCTTCGACGACTGCCGCGGCTGCCGACGCCGATTCCGACAGCGACGGTCAGGCGGGATTCGGCGTGACCGTCGCCCTCGCGGCGCTGCTCACCGGGACGTTGCTCGCCCGCCGCCGGTAGCGGGGCGCGTCACCCTCGGTCCCGCGGTCCGAATCGCCGCCGCTTCTCCGAATCAATACGCATTTGACTCCCGCATGGGGAGTGGGATTCAGACCGAATGGCGCACGAAGAGTCCACGGCGGCGTCGACCGCCGACGACATCGAGTACGGTATCGACGACAGACCGCCGACGGGGGAGTCGGTGCTGCTCGGCCTCCAGCACTACCTGACGATGGTCGGCGCGAACATCGCGGTGCCGCTGCTGCTCGCCGGCGCACTCGACATGCCGGGAGACGTCGCGGCCCGGTTCGTCGGCACGTTCTTCGTCGTCTCGGGCGTCGCGACGCTGGCGCAGACGACGCTCGGCAACCGCTACCCGATCGTCCAGGGCGCGCCGTTCTCCATGCTCGCGCCGGCGCTTGCCATCGTCGGCGTCGTGAGCGCCACCGGCGAGGCGGCGTGGCAGACGAAACTCGTCGCGCTCCAGGGCGCGATCATCGCCGCGGCGCTCGCCGAGGTCGCTATCGGCTACCTCGGTATCGTCGGGAAGATCCGCCGGTACCTCTCGCCGGTCGTCATCGCGCCGACCATCGCGCTCATCGGCCTCTCGCTGTTCAACGTCCCCCAGATCGCCGGCGCGACGAACTGGTGGCTCCTCGGGTTCACCGTCCTGCTCATCGTCGGCTTCTCGCAGTACCTCGACGTGGCGCACCGCGCGTTCCGCCTGTTTCCCGTCCTGCTCGGCATGGTGACCGCGTGGCTCGTCGCCGCCGCGCTCTCGGTGGCGGGCGTCTACACGCCCGAGTCGTCGGGCTACGTCCCCCTCGGGCAGGTCGCCGACGCCCCGGCGTTCCTCGCGATCTACCCGCTCCAGTGGGGGATGCCCGAGTTCCAGCTCTCGCTCGCGATCGGCATGTTCGCGGGCGTGCTCGCCTCCATCGTCGAGAGCTTCGGCGACTACCACGCCGTCGCCCGCATCGCCGGCCACGGCGCGCCGAGCGAGAAGCGCATCAACCACGGCATCGGCATGGAGGGGCTGATGAACGTGTTCTCCGGGATCATGGGCACCGGCGGGTCGACCTCGTACTCGGAGAACATCGGCGCGATCGGCCTCACGGGCGTCGCCTCGCGCTACGTCGTGCAGGTCGGCGCGGTGACGATGATCGTCGTCGGCTACGTCGGCTACTTCGGCCAGCTCGTCACCACCATCCCCGACCCCATCGTCGGCGGCCTCTTCGTCGCCATGTTCGGCCAGATCGTCGCGGTCGGCCTCTCGAACCTGGAGTACGTCGACCTCTCCTCCGGCCGGAACACGTTCGTCATCGGCTTCGCGCTGTTCGCAGGCCTCGCGGTGCCGGCGTACATGGGCGGCTTCGAGAGCGCCGCCGCGTTCCGGAGCGGCATGGAGAGCGTCGCGGTGCTCGGCCCCGTGCTCGGGACGCGACTCGTCGCCGACACGCTCTACGTCATCGGCGGCACCGGGATGGCCGTCGGCGGTCTCGTGGCGCTGGTTCTCGACAACACCATCGAAGGCACGCCCGAGGAGCGCGGCCTCGTCGCTTGGGAGCGGATCACAGAGGACGAGAGCGACTTCCGGACCGCCTGGGAGCGGTGGCGTGGCGGGGACGAAGTTGCCCCGGAATCGGCCGACTGACTACGTCTTCGACACGTCGCGCGCTTCCTCCGCGGACTCCCTGACCGAGTCGAGCGTCGCCTTCGAACTCGACGCCTCGACGGCGGCGTTGAGCGCGCCTTCCAGTATCGGCGCGTCGGCGACGACGACGTCCTTCTCGCTCGTCTCGACGGCCATCTCCGCGTTCATCACCGCGCTCCCGAGGTCGACGAGGACCACGACCTCCGCGGCGTCCATCGCTTCCAGCGCGTCCTGGATGTCGGGGACGCTGGTGCCGATGCCGCCGTCGGGGTCGCCGCCGACCGGGACGATCTCGGCGTCGGCCCCGCCCATCTCCGCGGCGATGTCGCTGATGCCGCGGGCGGCGTCGGCGCTGTGGGAGACGACCAGCAGGCCGACCATCTACTCCTCCGCCTCCTCGTCGGGGATGGTCGGCGAGGTCGCGTCCACGTCCGCCGCGCCGTCGAGGTGCTCCTCGGCGGTGGCGAGCAGTTCCTCCAGGACGAACAGCGTGCTCGTCGCGCCGGGGTCCTGATGGCCGACGGAGCGCCACCCGAGGTACGACGCCCGTCCCTTCGACGCCCGGATCGGCACCGTGAACTCGACGCCGCGCCGGGCGGCGTCGACGGCCTTCGCCAGCGCTTCGAGCGGCGGCAGGTCGTCCTCCTCGATCGACTTCTTGTACGTGTGGACCGCGGGCGTCACCGCGTCCACCATCGTCTTGTCGCCGACCCTGGCGTCGCCGCGGTCCTGTAGCTTCTCCAGGTACGTCTCGGCGAACGCGACGCTGGTCTCCGCGGTGACTCCCTCGGCCAGTTCCTGACTGGCGCTCATGATCGACCCGCCGTACAGCGGCCCCGCCGCGCCGCCCACCTCGGAGACGAGCGCCGTCCCGACCGTCTTCGCGATCTCCTGAGCGTCGGGGTCGTCGAGCGCCTCGACCTTCTCTAGCGCCGCCCGGAACCCTCGGTTCAGGTTCGCGCCGTGGTCGGCGTCGCCGATCGCGGAGTCGAGATCCGTGAGGTGCGACTTCTCCGCCTCTATCCTGTCGGCGACGTTCTCGACCGCGGCGAGCAGCGCCTCCCGTTCCGCCTCCGTCTCAGGCATGTCACTGCGTACCAACAATAGGGCGAGTGAAAACTCTTTGCGGTGAACGGGCCGTTTACCGGCCGCCGCTCGCTGCACCCGCTCGGAAGCCGACACCCTGATTAGCCGCCCGGTCGTCGCCGGCGTACATGTCCCTTCGCCTCCTCCACTACTCCGACCTGGAGACCGCGCTGGACGACCCCGAGCGCTGCGCCCGCCTCGCCGGCACGCTCGCCGCCCGCCGCGACGACGACACCGTCGTGATCGGGACGGGCGACAACACCGCTCCGGGGGCGCTCTCGCTGGCGACCGAGGGCCGGGCCGCGCTGGAGTTCTTCCGGACCGTCTCGCCCGACGCCGACACCTTCGGCAACCACGACTTCGACTTCGGCCCCGCCGTCGCCCGCGCGAACGCCGGTGCCGCGCCGCAGGCGTGGCTCTGCGCCAACGCGAGGCAGGACGGCGAGCGCTTCGCGGCGGACGTCGGGGTCGAACCGAGCACCGTCGTCGAGACCGACAACTACCGCGTCGGCGTCGTCGGCGTCGCCCACCCCGAGACCGTCGAGATAAACCCCGCCGCGGCGGGCGTGGAGTTCGCCGACCCCGTCCCAGTGGTCCGCGAGGAGGCGGCGGCGTTGCGCGACCGCGGCGTCGACCGCGTCGTCGTCGCCTCCCACTGCGGGAAGGGCGACGCCCGAATCGCCCGCGAGACCGACGTCGACGTGGTGCTGGGCGGCCACGTCCACGACGTCCACGTCGAGACCGTCGCGGACACGCTCACGGTGCGACCCGGTCGCGGCGGGAAGTACGTCGCGGAGGTCGCGTTCGAGCCCTCGACTGCGGCGACCGTGCGCGAGGTCGACGACGGCCACCGCGACGACGATCTCGCGGCGGCCCTGCGGGACAGGCTCGCAGAGCACGGGCTTGACGAAGTGGTGGCGACGGTCTCCGACCCGATCGAACTCACCGAGGAGTCGGTGATGGTCGCCGAGAGCCGCGCCGGCAACTTCGTCGCCGACGCCCTCCGGTGGGGCGCGGACGCGGACGTCGCCATCTCCCCCGCCGGGGCGCTCCGCTCCGACGGTGCGCTGGAGGGCGAGGTCACCGCGGCGCAGACGATCAACCTGACGCCGTACGAGGACGACCTCGCCGTCGTCTCGCTGCCCGGCGACCGCCTGCTGGACGCGCTCGCCGAACTCCCGATCGGCTACCACCACGACGACTTCCCGCTGCGGTACTGCAGCCACGTCAGCGGCGCCCGGATCGTCTGGGACGACGCGGACGGCGTCCTCCGCGAGGCGACCGTCGGCGGCGAGCCGGTGGACCCGGACCGCGAGTACACGCTCGCCGTGGCGGATTACCTGATCGAGACGGACCACGTGAGCGCGGCGTACGGCGAGGGCGACGTGATCCGCCGGTGCGGCGTCGCTCACGAGGCCGTCGTCGACTACGCCCGCGAGAACGGCATCGCGCCGGAGATCGAGGGACGGATCGAGCGCCCGTCGCTGGACGAGTGAACGGCGGGCGACCGCTTACCCCCGCTACCGCTTGAGCGCCGGCGTGTCGGCCTCGTGTTGCAGCAGGTCCTTCAGTTCGTCGTCGACGTCCATCACCGTCACCGAACAGCCCTGCATGTCGAGCGACGTCATGTAGTCGCCGACCCAGGCGTCCCACGTCTCCAGCCCGCGGTCGTCGAGGATCTGCTGGACGCGGCGGTTGACGACGAACAGCTCCATCTGCGGCGTGCCGCCCATCCCGTTAACGATGGTGACGACCTCGCCCTCCGGGTCGAGGTCCTCCAGCACGGCCTCGGTCAGTTCGTCCGCCACGTCGTCGGCGGGCATCTGCTCGGTGCGCTCGACGCCGGGTTCGCCGTGGATCCCGATCCCGAGTTCGATCTCGTCGTCGCCGAGGTCGAACGTCGGTTCGCCCTTGTCGGGCGTGATACAGGAGGTCAACGCCATCCCCATCGTGCCGACGCGGTCGATCGCCTTCTCCGCGACGCGCCGTACCTCCTCCAGGTCCTCCCCGCGGTCGGCCATCGCGCCCGCGACCTTGTGGACGAGGATGGTACCGCAGACCCCCCGCCGGCCGGAGGTGTACGTCGAGTCCTCGACGGCCACGTCGTCGTTCACGACGACCTGCGCCACGTCCGCGTCGGTCTCCATCCCCGCCATCTCGGCGGCCGTGTCGAAGTTCATCACGTCGCCCTCGTAGTTCTTCACGACGCAGAGCACCCCCTCCCCGCCGTCGGCGGCGGCGATCATCTCGTTCAGCTCGTCGGCCGTCGGCGACGTGAACACCTCGCCCGCCGCCGCGCCGTCGAGCATGCCGGGGCCCAGATAGCCCGCGTGCGTCGGTTCGTGGCCGCTCCCCCCGCCGCTGACGACGCCGACCTTCCCGTCGACCGGCGCGTCCGCCCGGACGAGCACCTTCGTCCCGTCGAGCCGACGCACGCGGTCGGGGTACGCCGCGACCATCCCGTCGAGCATCTCGTCGACCACGTCTTCCGGATCGTTGATCAGCTTCTTCATGTCCAGTGAGAACAAGTACCGAACTAACCATAATTCTAGCCCTACCGGTCCTCTCGCGTAGGTATTCCGCCACCGCCGGCCCAGCGATCGCCCGCCGTACCGGGACCGCTCGCGGCGGCTTTTAGCCCTCGTCTCTTGCCTCGACCACCCGACGGACGCGGTCGGGGTCGACGGGGTTCGTCGTCTCCCCGCCCTCCTTCAGTGCGGTGCCGACGATGACCCCGTCCGCCGCGGAGAGCGTCGCGGCGACGGTCTCCGCGGTGACGCCGCTGCCGACGAACAGCGGGACCTCGCGGTCGAGTGAAGCGACCTCTTCTCGCGCCGCATCGAGGCGCTCCTCGGGCGTCGGTTCGCCCGTGCCTGCGCCGGAGACGACGACGCCGTCCGCCATCCCGCGCTCCACGGCGTCGGCGACGCGCTCGGCGAACGGGCGGTCGCCCAGCGGCGCGGCGTGCTTGACGCCCACGTCCGCGAGGATAGACACGTCCGCGTCGAGGCGGTCCCGGAGACGCACTGTCTCGTGCGCCGCCCCCTCGATTACGCCCTGATCGGTCACCGCCGCGCCCGAGTGGACGTTCACCCGGACGAAGTCGGCGCCCGTCGCGGCCGCCACCGACACCGCCGTCTCGGCGTCGTTCCGCAGGACGTTGACACCGACGGGGAGGGAGACGGCGTCGGCGACGCGCTCGACCGCCGCGGTCATCGACGCCACGACGTGTTTCGGCACGTCGTCGGGGTAGAACGGCGCGTCCCCGAAGTTCTCCACGAGGACGGCGTCGGCGCCGCCCTCGGCCAGCGTCCGGGCGTCCGACAGCGCGCGCTCCTCGATCCGGTCGCGGTCGCCGTCGAACCCCGGCGACCCCGGCAGCGGCGGGAGGTGGACCATGCCGACGACCGGCGAGGCGGCGCCGAAGACGCTCTCGAGTTCCATGGGCGGTCTTCGGTCCTGCGGCAATTAACTGGCGGGTGTTTGGCGGCAATCCCCTCCCTGTCCGTGCCCGTTTAACCGCCGAGTCCGCAAGCACGCACGATGACCGACGACCTCTTTACGCCGCTGTCGCTCCGGGGGACCGAGATACCGAACCGGATCACGGTGTCGCCGATGTGCCAGTACTCCTGCGAGGACCGCGACGGCCTCGCGACCCAGTGGCACAACGTTCACCTCGGGAGTCGCGCCACCGGCGGTGCGGGCCTCGTGATGGCCGAGGCGACGGCCGTAGAGGCCCGCGGCCGCATCACGCCCCACGACCTCGGCATCTGGAGCGACGAGCACGCCGACGCGCTCGCGCCGACCGCCGAGTTCATCGAGAGCCAGGGCAGCGTCCCCGCGATCCAACTGGCCCACGCCGGGCGGAAGGCCAGCAAGACGCGACCGTGGGACGGGAGCCGCCCCCTCTCGCCCGACGAGGGGGGCTGGGAGACTATCGCGCCGACGGACGCGCCGTACCCCTACGAGGAGGGAGGAGCCGCGACGCGCCGGATGGACCAGAGCGACGTCGAGGACGTGATAGACTCGTTCTCGGCCGCCGCCGAGCGCGCGCTCGCCGCCGGGTTCGAGGTCGCGGAGGTCCACGCCGCCCACGGCTACCTCCTGCACGAGTTCCTCTCGCCGGTGACCAACGACCGCGACGACGACTACGGCGGGAGCTTCGAGAACCGGACCCGCCTCGTCCGCGAGGTGACCCGCGCGGTGCGGGACGTCTGGCCCGACGAGAAAGCCGTCTTTGTGCGGCTCTCCGCGACTGACTGGCTCTCGGACCGCGAGTCGTGGACGGTCGACCAGACCGCGCGCCTCGCGGACCTGCTCGCCGAGGACGGCGCAGACCTGATCGACGTGAGTTCGGGTGGTATCCACCCGGACCAGGAGCTCCCTCACGGCGGCCCGAACTACCAGGTGAAGTACGCCGAGCGCGTCCGCGAAGAGACCGACGCCGCCGTCGGCGCGGTCGGCGGCATCACCACCGGCCAGCAGGCCGACGCGCTGATCCGCAACGACCGCGCGGATCTGGCCATCGTCGGCCGCGAGCACCTCCGCGACCCCTACTTCGCGCTCCACGCCGCGGAGGAACTCGGGATGGAGGACCGCATCGACCCGCCGGTGCAGTACCGCCGGGGGTTCTGAGGGCGCGGCGACTCGCTATCGCCGCAGTTGCCGTCACCGGCGCCCTACTCGTCTTTCCACTTGATCGAACAGCCCTGCGACGGCTGCCACTCCAGGTCGACGTCCTCGCCCGCGAGCACGGCGTCGATGGCCTCGCGGATCTGGAACCGCGTCGGCTCCTCCTCCGGGTTCAGCGCGTCGTCGAGGCGCCCGTGGTAGGCGAGGCGGAACGCGCCCTCCTCCCGCCGGAACAGGAAGGGGTCCGGCGTGCAGACCGCGCCGTACGCCTCGGCGACCTCCTGCGACTCGTCGCGGAGGTAGGCGTCGTAGTCGACCCTGCCCTCCTCAACGAACTCGCGCATCTTCTCCATCGAGTCCTCGCCGTACTCCTCGGCGTCGTTGGGGTTGACGCCGACGACGGCCGCGTCGTCGTATTCGTCGGCGAGGCCGTTCAGCAGGTCGAACTTCGCCTGCGCGTACGGGCAGTGGTTGCAAGTGAACACGACGAGCAGCGCCTCCGCGTCCGCGAAGGAGTCGAGGGAGTACGTCTCCCCGTCGACGCCCGGCAGTTCGAAGGCCGGCGCCTCGTCGCCCGGTTCGAGCTCGGAGTCCGACTCTAGCAGCACCATACGCGAGAGAAACGGGGCGCGAGAGTTAGTGCTTACCACTCGCCTCGACGAGCGGCGAGTCGGAGACGGCGGACGACGGAGCGTGAGCCCAGAAAAGTTCGCGCCGGGAACGACCGGCGCGGCGTTCACTCGACGGTGGTGAAGTAGACCGCGAGGAGGGCGAACCCGACGCCGGCGGCCTTTCGCGCGGTGAACGGCTCGTCGAGCACGGCGATGCCGAGCAGCGAACTCGTCACCAGGAAGAGCCCGAACACCGGCGTCACGACGCTCACGGGCCCCATCGACAGGGCGCGGTAGTACGCGAGGATGCCGATGGCGAGACAGATACCGGCGGCGTACATGTACGGCGATTTCGGGTGCGTGAGGTACTCGCCGACGGGGTGGTCGCCCACGGCGACGACGGTGAGCGCGACGCCGACGAGGATGGTGTTCGAGACGGCCGTCGCCACGTCGCTCGGGATCGACTGGGTCGCGACCTTCATCAACGGGGCGACGAGGGTGTACGATATCAGTGCGACGACGGACCAGCCGATGTAGTTCATATCGACAGCGGGGGCCGGAGCGGTGATAGGGTTTCGAATCGATCCCGGTTTGGTCCGGCGTCGCACGCCCTTCGTCAGGTATTGGCACGGACAGGAAACCCTTATGTCGGACCCACCGACTGTCGTACGTATGACCGACAAGCGCGAGCTACTCGACCTCCTGCTCGAAAACGCGCGCTACTCGACCGAGGACCTGTCCCGGATGACGGACCTCTCCGAGGAGGAGGTCGTCTCGACGATAGAGACCCTTGAGGACGAGGGCATCATCCGCGGCTATCAGGCCGTCGTCGACTGGCACCGCGTCAAGGAAGAGCACATTCGCGCGGAGGTCGAGCTGAACGTCACGCTGGACCGCGACACCGGGTACGACGACATCGCGGAGCGCCTCGCGCGCTTCCCCGAGGTGACGACGCTCCAGCTCGTCAGCGGCGACTACGACTTCCACCTCGAGGTCGAGGGCGACTCGCTGCAGGAGGTGTCGAACTTCATCAGCGAGAAGGTCGCCCGCGCGCCGGAGATCACCCAGACCGTCACCCACTACGTGATGGAGACGTACAAGGACCGCGGCATCGAGTTCGAGGACGGCCACGACGACGACCGGTTGTCGATCTCGCCATGAATTTATCGGACAGAGTCGAGCGCGTCCCCCCGTCGGGGATCCGCAAGTTCTTCGAGCTAGCCGAGGAGATGGACGACGTCATCTCGCTGGGCGTCGGCGAGCCGGACTTCTCCGCGCCGTGGGCCGCCCGCGAGGCCGCCATCCAGTCGCTGGAGCGCGGCCGCACGTCCTACACCGCCAACCGGGGGATGCGGGAGCTGCGCGAGGCGATCAGCGACCACGTCGCCGCCCGCTACGACCTCGACTACGACCCCGACGACGAGATCCTCGTCACGACGGGCGTCAGCGAGGGCGTCGACGTGGCGATGCGCGCGCTGGTCGACCCCGGCGACACGGTCGCCGTCCCCCAGCCGTCGTACATCTCCTACGCGCCCGGCGTCATCTTCGCCGACGGGGACCCGCTCCCCGTCCCGACGCGAGAGGCCGACGACTTCAAGCTCACCTACGAGCGGCTGGAGGCGAGCGGGGCCGCCGACGCGGAGGTGCTCATCACCTGCTACCCGAACAACCCGACCGGAGCGGTGATGACCGAATCCGAGCTCGAACCGGTCGCGGAGTTCGCCCGCGAGCACGACCTCACGGTGATCTCCGACGAGATCTACGCCGATCTGAGCTACGGGTTCGACCACACCTCGATCGCCACGCTGCCCGGGATGCGCGAGCGGACCGTCGTGTTCAACGGCTTCTCGAAGGCGTACGCGATGACGGGGCTTCGCCTCGGCTACGCGATGGCCCCGCCGGAGGCCATCGCGGGGATGAACCGCATCCACCAGTACTCGATGCTGTCGGCCCCGACGACCGCACAGCACGCCGCGCTGGAGGCGCTGCGCTCCTGCGACGACGAGGTCGAGGAGATGGTCGCCACGTACAACCGGCGGCGCAACCTCGTCCTCTCGCGGTTCGAGGAGATGGGCATCGACTGCTTCGAGGCGAAGGGCGCGTTCTACGTCTTCCCCGAGGTCCCCGGCGCCGACGCCGAGCGGTTCGCCGAGGACCTGCTCCACGAGCAGGGCGTCGCGGTCGTCCCCGGCGACGTGTTCGGCGAGGGCGGCGAGGGCCACCTGCGCGTCTCCTACGCGACCGGCACGCAGGACCTGAAGGAGGCGATGGACCGCATCGAGGCGTTCCTCTAGGTCGGCGCGGCGGGACGAACGCACCTCCCCGTCGGCGCAGCGCTCCGCATCGCGAGGATCACCCGGCGGTAACCGCCCGGCCGGCACCCCGACATTAATGGACGCGTACCGCGATAGTTCATGTATGGTATCCGATCGTATCAAGCGAGCGCTGAGTCGTTCCCGCCACGCCGCCCTCGGCGCCAGCATCGGCGCGGCCGTCGGCGGTCTGTTCAACCGAAACGCCGCGAGTTCGGGCGCCGCGCTCGGCGCGCTCGCCGGCGCCATCGTCGGCGAGAAGCGGGTCTCGGCCCGTACCCGCGTCGAAGAGGCGGTCGAGACCGAGGCGTAGGGGGCGCGACCCGTACTCTTTTGCCGGCGTTCCGCGAGGTTGGCGCATGGTCGAGTACCGGCGGGTCCCGGACGACCGCGACGCGGAGTTCGGGGAGACGATCCACTACGCGTTCGCGCCCGAGGAAGGGCCCCCCGACGCCGACGACGAGCGCAGCGACGGTTCGTCGTTCGTCCGCCGCGGCCTCTTCGAGGGCGAGGAAATGCTGTGCGTCTGCAAGCACCGCTCGTTCCGGATGCGCCTCCGCGGGGAGTTCCGCGACGTGGCCGGTCTCTCCGCCGTCGCGACGCCGCCGGAGCACCGCCGGAAGGGCCACGTGCGCCGCCTCCTGTCCGAGTCGCTCAGCGAGTACCGCGAGCGGGGCGACCTGCTCTCGGCGCTGTGGCCCTTCGACTGCGGGTTCTACGGGCAGTACGGGTGGGCGACTGCGAACAGGTACGCCACGTACGAGATGCCGCCCGAGTCGCTGGCGTTCGCCGCCGACGCGGCGAGCGGCGACCACCGGCCGCTCGGGCCCGACGACTGGGCCGCCGCCGACCGGGTGTACGACACCCACGCCGAGCGGTTCGCGCTGGCGATGGACCGCACGGAGACCTGGTGGCGCGAACGCGTGTTCGACAGCTCGTGGCGCGATCCGCCGTACGCCTACGGCTGGGAGCGGGACGGGGAGCTAGCGGGCTACGTCGTCTACCGCGTGAACGACAAGGGCGAGGAGAAGACGCTCGCCGTCCGGGAGTTCGCTTACGCCGACCGGGAGGCCCGCCTGAACCTGCTGTACTTCCTCTACAACCACGACTCGCAGGTCGACTCGGTGAAGCTGTCGCTGCCGGAGTCGAACTACCTGCTCGACGAGGTCGACGACCCCGCCGAGGTTGACTGCGAACTCGGGCTCGGGCCGATGGTCCGCCTCGTCGACGTTGCCGAGACGCTGTCGGCGCTCGCGTATCCGGCGGACGGCGCGGTCGCGCTCGCCGTGTCGGACCCGTTCGCGGACTGGAACGACGGGACGTTCGAACTCGCGGTCGAGGACGGCGCGGCGACCTGTCGGCCGACGGACGCCCCCGCGGACGTCGAACTGGGCGTCGGCGCGCTCTCGCAGTTGGTCGTCGGCTACCGCTCCGCCGAGGCGCTGGCGGCCGCGGGCGAACTCGACGCCACAAGCGCGGACGCGCTGGAGACGCTGGCCGCGCTGTTCCCGGAGACGGACCCGTTCCTGCGGGAGTTCTTCTGACGGCCGCACCGGGAATTCGCAGGCCGCAACGCTCGGTCGGGCGTCGCGCCCGGCTGCGCGCCGCCGTACTACCCGGTTGTACCACCGGATAGAAACCCCTTTAGGCCTCGCACGGAAGGTCCGAGTAATGACAGAACGGACCGGAGACGCGTCGGCGAGCGAGGAGATCGGCGCGGCGTCGCAGGAGGGAATCGCGTCGAAGCTATCCGCGATGGGACCGGCGTGGCTCGCCGGCGCCATCGCCGCCGGGCCGGCGACGATGGCGAGCCTGCTCAGCGCGGGAGCGGCGCACGGCTACGCGCTGCTGTGGATCGTCGTGCTCTCGGCGGTGCTCGGCGCGCTCTCGCAGTACCTCGCGATGCGGCTCGGCCTGCTCACCGAGGCGGGCATCGTCTCGGTCGTCGAGCGCCACCTCGGCGAGGGGTGGGCGTGGCTGCTGGTCGCGGACGTCGTCGTCGCCGCCGGGCTGGCGCAGCTGATCATCATGAAGACCGTGGCAGACGTCAGCGCGACGGTGACGGGCGTGGACGCCCGGATCTGGGGCGTGGCGTGGGCCGTCGTCCTCGCGGTCGGCCTCGCCGGCCGGGGCTACCGAGTCGCGGAGGTCGGCGCGAAGGTGCTCGTCTCGGCGGTCGTCCTCGCGTTCGTCGCGTCGCTGTTCGTCGTCCCGATCGACCCGGCGGCCGCCGCCGGCGGGCTGGTGCCCGCCGTCCCCGCGGGCGTCGACGGCGCGCTGCTCGCCGCCGGCGTCCTCGGCGGCGCGGTCCACGTGACGCTGGTGACGATGCAGTCCTACACCATGCGGGCGCGGGGCTGGAGCCGCGACGACTACGACCTCGCCGTCTTCGACGTGGGCGGGTCGATGCTGGTCGCGTTCGGGATCTACAGCCTCGCCATCTTCCTCGTCGCCGCGAGCGTCCTCGACTCGCCCGACCTGACCGCGGTCGGGGCCGCACAGGCGCTCGAACCCGTCGCGGGGTCGGGCGCGAAGTGGCTGTTCCTGCTCGGCCTCTGGGGCGCCGCCGTCTCGACGCTCGGCGGCAACACCGTCGTCCCGCCGTACCTCGTCGCCGACAAGCTGGGCTGGGACACCGACGTGTCCGACCCGCGCTACCGCGCCTTGCTCGTCGCGGTGGCGCTGCTCTCGGCCGGCGGCGCGTTCCTCGGCGGCGCGTTCTTCCCCCTGCTCGTGCTGGTGCTCGCGTTCGGTCTCGTCGGGACGCCGTTCGCGCTGGCGCTCGTGCTGTACCTCCTCAACCGCGACGACGCGGTGCCCGAGCCGAACCCGACGGCGGCCAACGTCGGCGGGGTCGCGCTCCTCGGCGTCGCGGCCGTCACCGCCGGCTCGTTCCTCCGAGAGCAGTACGTCTCCGGCGTCGACGCGATGACCGCGCTCGTGCTCCTGTTCGCCGGCGTCTTCGCCGCGGCGACGCTGGTCCTGATCGTCCGGTTCGTCCGCGAGACGCTGGCCGGCTCGCGGGCGTGAGGATGGCGTCGGGCCTCCCGTTCCCGCTCTCCGGCACCACGCTCGTCACCGGCCCGTCGAACGTCGGCAAGACGCGCCTGACCGCCCGGGCGTTGGAGTCGTGGGTCGCCGAGCGCGGCCCGGACGGCGTCGTCGTCCTCGACTTCGCGCCCGTGGTCGAGCGCGACGACGAGGTCCTCGGCGGCCGGCTATCGCGGTTCGCGGCGATCCCGGAGAGGGCGTGGCACGGCGTCCTCGACGCACACGCGCCCCGGGCCGACGGCGAGGACGCGGCCGACGCCCGGCGGCTCGCCGCCGACAACGCCGCACGGGCCGAGACGCTCCTCGACGAAGCGCCGCCGGACCCCGCCGCCGTGTTCGTCAACGACGCGACCATCCCCTTCCAGCACGAGCGCGGCGACCCCGACCGCCTCGTCGCGTACTCCGAGGGCGCGACGGCGGTGCTCAACGTGTTCGAAAGCGACGAACTCGGGACCGGCGACGCGGTCTCGCGCGCCGAGAACGCAGCGCTCGCTCGCCTTCGCGACTGGGCCGACCGCGAGCATCGTCCCGGGAACTGACCGACGCCGCGTCCGGGGTTCGGCCACGAAACGTAAGTACCGGCTCCTGCTATGATCACGAAACCGATGACGGATCGCTCCGCGGCGGGAGCGCTCGCGCGGCGCGACCGGGTGAGACAGCAATGACCGACATCGAGGTCGCGGACGGACTGGAGATCGTCGACCGCGTCACGGACGCGTTCTTCGCGCTCGACGGGACCTGGCGGTTCACGTACCTCAACGACCGGGCCGAGGAGATGCTCGACCCGGCCGGCCGGGGGCTGCTGGGGGAGGTCATCTGGGACGTGTTCCCCGAGACGGCCCACACCCCCTTCCCGTCGCAGTTCCACGACGCGATGGACGAACAGTGTCCCGTCGCGTTCGAGACGTTCTACAACCCGCTGGAGACGTGGTTCGAGGTCCGCGCCTACCCCGCCGAGGACGGCCTGTCAGTGTACCTGCGCGACATCACCGAGCGCAAGCGCCAGGAGAGCGAGGCCAACCAGCACGCGGCCATCGTCGAGGCGGTCCACGACGGCGTCATCACGCTCGACGACGACAACGAGATCACCTACGTCAACCGCGCCGTCGAGGCGACGCTGGGCGTCCCCCGCGAGCGCCTCGTCGGGAAGCACGTCTCCGCGCTCCCGCGCATCGCGACCATCGACGGCGACAGCGCCGACACGCTGGACGAGGCCCTCGACGACCTCCGGGAGAGCGACGCCCCGGAGCGGCGTCTGGAGGTCACCTTCGAGATGGCCGACCAGTCCACCCGGGTCGGCGAGATCCGGATGGTCCCGATCCCCGGAACCAACACCGACAGCGTCGCCGGCGTCATCCGCGAGGTCACCGACCGACACGAGTACGAGCGCGTCGTCACCTCGCTGCACGACGTCACCCGGCACCTGTTCCAGGCCGAGACGCGCGACGACATCTGCGCCGTCGCGGTCCACACCGCCTCGGAACTGCTCGATCTCCCGATCAGCGGCGTCTGGCTCCTGGACGAGGAGCGGGACCGGCTCGAACCGGTCGCGGCGACCGCCGGCGCGCACGAGGTCGTCGGCGGGCTCCCCCAGTTCGGCCGCAACGAGGGGCTCATCTGGGACGCCTACCTCAGCGGCGAGTCCGCGCTGTTCGACGACCTCAAGGAGGAGGAGGGGAAGTACAACCCCGAGACGCCGATCCGGAGCGAGCTCATCGTCCCCATCGGCGACCACGGGGTGTTGATGACCGGCGCCCAGACCGTCGGCGCGTTCGACGAGCGCGACCGCGAGCTCGCGGAGATCCTCGCGGCGAACACCGCGCTGGAGCTCGACCGGACCGAGCGCGAGCAGCTGCTCTCGGAGCGGGAGACGGCGCTCAGCGAGCAGACCGAGCGCCTGCAGGCGCTCGAAACCTTGCTCGACGGCCACGCCCGCGAGAAGCTGGAGACCGCGCTGGGCGCCCTCGACGACGTCGAGGACGAGCGGGCTGAGGACGCCCGGTCGGCGCTCGCCGCGGCCGACCGTCTCGTCGGCGACGCGACCGAGCTGTCCACCGGGCGGGCGGCGCTGGGGTCCCGGACGTTCGTCGACGTCTCGGACGCGGTCGACGACGCCGGGGAGCGCGTCGCCGCCGACGAGACGGTCCCGGTCTCCGACGTGACGGTAACCGTCGCCGAGGACGCGACGCTGCGGGCCGACCGCGACCGGCTGGTCCGCCTCTTCGAGACGCTGTTCCGGTGGTCCGAGGCGGGGACGACCGCCGACGTCCGCGTCGGGCTGCTCGCGGAGGCGAAGGCCCGCTCGGTCGCCGACGGCGGCTATCCCGGCGGGATCTACGTCGAGCGGGCCGACGCGACGCCCCCGGAAGACGTTCGGACCGTGACCGACCCGGACGCGGACGGCCCGATCGGCCCGGCGATAGCCAGAGAGATCGCGCAGGCACACGGCTGGACGCTGGTCGCGGCGGCGACGCCCGACGGGACGCTCCGCTTCGAGGTAGCGGACATCACGACGCTCGAACCGACGGCCGAGTAGCGTCAGTTGGACCGGGACGCCGACCGCGACAGGTCCTGACAGACCCGGCGGTAGGCGCCGTGGCTCGACAGTTCGCCGAGCGTGTCGTCTATCTGCTCGCGCAGGACCGCGAGGCGGTCCTCCAGGCGGGCGTACTCCTCGCTGGCGCGGAGTTCCGCCTCGCTCTTCTCCGAGTCCAGAACGGCCTTCTTCGAGGCGAGCGCGAAGAACTCCTGGATCTGCTCGTCGTACGTCGACCGGAGGAGCAGCTGGTCGACCGTATCCAGCAGGTCGCCGCGGGCGACCGGCTTGACCACGTAGTCGTCGAACCCCATCTCGATGATGTCGAAGTCGGGTTCGACCGCGGTCACCATCGCCACGCGGCACTCCAGGTCGCGCTCGCGGATCGTGTCGAGGACGCGGTCGCCGGAGACCCCCGGCATCCGCCGGTCCAGCAGAACCGCGTCGACGTCCTCGTCGATCGCGTCGAGGGCCTGCGTCCCGTCGTAGGCGGTTCTGACGGTGCAGTGGTCCCTGAGCCAAGAGGCGTAGAGGTTGGCGAGGTCGGGCTCGTCCTCCACGATGAGGACGACCGGGGTGCCCGCCCCCGTCATAGCGAAGTCCCACCCGTGAATTGACCCATCGTCGTAAAACTCACCGCGGAACTATTTTAATATGTCGGCCGAAATAGGAACGAAAGAATGTGCGGCGGCGCGGATACCCGCCGTCACGGGGCCGGGCAGCGCCGACGAGGCCCGTCCAGCGCGACTCGTCGCGCCCACGGGGGCGGCCGCGCCCCGGACGTGGCGCTTCCGCCCACCATCACCGCCACCTCGAACCATGACCGACCGTTCCGACGCGAAGTTCGACCCCACGCACGTCCTCCTCGCGACGGAGCCGGCCGACGGCACCGCCGCCGCCGAGGTGCGGCGGACCAACGCGGCGCTGTGGCCGGTACTGGACCGCGGCGACCGCGTCGACCTCTGGCTGGCGGCCCGCCAACTCGGGGACGACCACCCCGACGTGCGCGACGAGATAGCGGCGTCGTTCCGCCGACTCGACGAGGGGCGGTTCCGCGGCCGGTTGCCGGCGTGCCGGGACGCGACGGAGTCGCTGCTCTCGCTGACCTCGTTTCACCGCTTCGTCTCGCTGGAGCGGCTGGAGGTCCGCACCCCCGACGGACTGCTCCTCCGGCACGTGCCGGACCACGGAACGTTCGACCTCGACGAGACGGCCGCCGCCGGCGTCGCGAGAGCGATCGAAGCCGATCTGGACGACGTCCACGCGGCGCTGTGGCCCGCCCGGACGCTCGCCGAGTGGTGGTCGGACGGACGGCGCTACGCCGTACGACCGCCGCAGTTCTGCGTCGAACGGGAGGACGGCAAGGTGGGGTTTTGCACCGACCTATCCGGGATTTGGGGGATCGCCGTCGACCGCGACCGCCGCCGGATCGACCTCCGGTGGGGCGAGTCGTCGGACGGCCTCCTCGGCCGGATCGGGGACGCGATACGGCCGACGCCGCCCTCGACGTTCCGGTTCGACGACGAGGGGCGGTTCGAGAGCGCGGCGGCGGCGTTCGAACTGGTCGGCGAGAAACTCGACGCGCCGGTCAGGACATCTGGTCCGCGATGACCGAGCGCAGGGCGGCGATCGCGTCGGCGTCGTAGGCGAGGTCGGCCCCGTCCGCGTCGACCGACAGTTCGCCGGTCGCCGTCCCCTCGCCGATCTCGCGGACCGGCGCGACGCCGTCGAACGCCGTCCGGACCGCGGCGGGGTCGGTCGTCTGGACGACGGCCCGGCCGGGGCGCTCGTGGAACAGGGCGGTCGCCGGGTCGGCCGCGGCGGGCAGGGACACGTCGAGTCCGGCGTCTTCCGTGACCATCTCGGCCAGCGCGACGGCGAGGCCGCCGTGGCTCACGTCGTGGACGGCCCGCGTCGCGTCGGCGTCGGCCACGTCGGCGAGCGCCTCGACGAACGCCGCGGGGTCGTCCGCGAGTTCGGGGAACCGGTCGCTCCCGCCGAACTGCGCGAGGTACTCGGAGCCGCCGAGGCCGACGTCGCGGCCGTCGAGCGCGGGGTCGCCGACGACGAGCACGGCGGCGTCGTCATCGGCCGCGAGCGGCGGCGCACTGTAGCTCTCCTTGGTACCCGTCATCGCCAGCGTCGGCGTCGGCGGGATGGGGCCGCTCGGGGAGTCGTTGTACAGCGAGACGTTCCCGCCGACGACGGGCGCGCCGAGCGCCGAACACATGTCGGCGAGACCGTCGACGATCCCCTTGAAGCCGCCGTACACGTCGGGCTTCTCGGGGTTACCGCCGTTGAGGCAGTCGACGGCCGCGAGCGGCGTCGCCCCCTTCGCGGCGAGGTTCGTGGCGTTCTCCAGCGCGACGGCGCGAGCGCCCTCGTACGGCGCGGCGTCGGTCCAGTTGGGGTCCGCTCCGGAGGAGATCGCGAGCCCCTGCTCGGCCTCCCGGATAGCGAGGACGGCGGCGTCGTCGCCGGGCGGCACGCTGGTCCGCACGCCCACCTCGTGGTCGTACTGGCGGTACACCCAGCGCTTGGAGGCGGTGTTCGGGCTCCCGACGACGGCCTCGAACGCCTCGGCGATGTCGGCGTCCGCGAGGTCGCGGTCAGGCTGTGCCGGCTCCTCGTGGGGCAGGTCGTTCATCGGCGCGCCCTCGCCGAGGAACTCGGCGGGCGCGTCGACGACGGTTTCCCCCTCGAAGGTACAGACGTAGTTCCCCTCGGTCACCTCGCCGATGACCGAGCAGCCGAGGTCGTAGCGCTCCGCGACCTCGCGGACGCGCTCGACGTTCTCGGGAGCGACCTCGTAGCACATCCGCTCCTGGGACTCCGCGAGCAGGATCTCCAGCGCGTTCATGTTCGGCTCGCGCTGGTGGACCCGGTCGAGTTCGATCTCGGCGCCGAGACCGCCCTTGGCGACGAGTTCGCTCGACGCCCCGCCGAGGCCGGCCGCGCCGAGGTCGCGGGCGGACTCGATCAGCCCCGCCTCGACGAGGTCCTCGCTGGCCTCGATCAGCAGCTTCTCCGTGTACGGGTCGCCGACCTGCACGGCGGGGCGGTCCTCGGTCTCGGCGTCCTCCGAGAGGTCCTCGCTGGCGAAGGAGGCGCCGCCGAGGCCGTCGCGGCCGGTCGAGTTGCCGACGAGGACGAGCTCGTTGCCCGGCTGCTGGGCCTCCGCGGTGATCATCCGCTCGGCGTCCAGCAGGCCGACGCAGGCGACGTTGACCAGCGGGTTGCCCTCGTAGTCGTCGTGGAAGGCGACGCTGCCCGCCACGGTGGGGACGCCGATGGAGTTGCCGTAGTCGCCGATGCCCTCGACAACGCCCTCGAAGAGGTACCGCGAGTGCTCGCGGTCGAAATCGCCGAAATAGAGCGAGTCGGCGAGCGCGATCGGGTACGCGCCCATCGACAGCGTGTCGCGGACGATGCCGCCCACGCCGGTCGCCGCGCCGTCGTACGGGTCGACGTAGGAGGGGTGGTTGTGGCTCTCGATGCCCATCGTGACGTACGTCGAGTCATCGGAGCGGCCGCCGCTATCGGCGTCGACGTCAGCCGACGGCAGGGCGACGACGGCCGCGTCGTCCCCCGGGCCGATGACGACCTGCTCCCCCTCGCTGTCGAAGGCCGACAGCAGGGGGCGGGATGAGCGGTAGGCGCAGTGTTCGCTCCAGAGGTTCTCGAAGAGCGCTTCCTCCGCCGGCGTGGGGTCGCGCCCGAGCTCCTCGACGACGAGTTCGCGGTCCGAATCGGCGAGGCTCATTCATTCATCTGTTCAAACACGGTGGATAAGAGGCTTTCTATGTGCACATTCGTGCATAATATGGCGCCCGGCGGCGGCCGCCGAAATCCCGCTCGCGTCGCCGTCGACCCGAGACCGGGGCGTTTTTGCTACCCCCCTGCGAAGGGCGACCCGTGCTGTCGGCCGAACTTCACTGCCACTCGTCGCTGTCGTACGACGGCCGGGACCCGGTCGAACTCCTGCTGGAGCAGGCGGAGGCCGTCGGGCTGGACGCCCTCGCCGTCACGGACCACGACGAGATAGACGCCAGCCTCGACGCCGCGGCGAAGGCCGAGGAGTACGATCTGGTCGGGATCCCGGGGATGGAGGTCTCCAGCGCCGCCGGCCACGTCCTCGCGCTGGGCGTCGAGGAGCGGGTCCCCGAGGGGCTCTCCTACCATGCGACGCTCAACCGCATCCGGGACCTCGGCGGCATCGCCGTCGTCCCGCACCCGTTTCAGGAGTCGCGCCACGGCGTCCTCGCGAACATCTCGATGGACGCGCTCGCCAGGGCCGACGCCATCGAGGTGTACAACTCCCGGCTTCTCACCGGCCGGGCGAACCGCCAGGCCGAGGCGTTCGCCAAGGAGCGCGGCGTCCCGATGACCGCCGGGAGCGACGCCCACATCAGCGAGATGGTCGGGCAGGCGGTCACGCGGATCGGCGCGGAGGAGCGCAGCGTCGAGGCTATCCTCGACGCCATCCGCGAGGGCCGGACAACCGTCGAGGGCAAGCGCACCCCCTGGCACATCAGCTTCCGACAGGCCGCGGGCGGCGCGAAGCGCCGCGTGAAGCAGGGCCTGTTCTCCTTCCTCAGATGACGCTGCAGGGGGCGACCCCCGAGGCGGTCCGCCGCGCGCTCGACAGCGGCGACCCCCTCCCCGGCACCCGCGGCTTCGCCGGCGAGGTCGACGGGACGTTCGTCCGGGACGTCCTCGGCCGATATCCCCTGTTCGTCGACGGCGACGACTGGGCGCGGTCGCCGTCGGATCTCTCCGACCCCGTCTCGTTTCCGGCCGGCCACGCGCGCCCGGCGGACGCTCCGAGGGCGGAGCCCGAACGGGTCTGGACGCTCCCCGATCCAGACCCAATCGAAGACGAGCGCGCCGCGGTGCGGAACGTGCGCGACGCCCTCGCCGCGAGCCTCGACGACGCGAACGAAGCGGACGGCGAGAGCGACGCGGGTGAGGCTGACGGCGATACCGACCCCGACCCGAGCACCGCGGTGGCGTTCTCCGGCGGGGTCGACTCCGCGGTCGTCGCCAGCCGCATCGACGGCCCGCTGTACGTCGCCGGCTTCCCCGAGAGCCACGACGTGACGGCCGCGCGCGACGCGGCGCGGGCGATGGGCCGCGAGGGCGACCTCCGAGTCATCGAACTCTCGCTCGACGACGTCGAGGGCGCCGTCCCCGAGGTGGCCCGCGCCACGGGCCGGACGAACGCGATGGACGTGGCGATCGCGCTCCCGCTGTACCTCGTCGCCGAGCGCGCGGCCGCCGACGGGCACGACCGCCTCGCGGTCGGGCAGGGGGCGGACGAGCTGTTCGGCGGCTACGCGAAGATCGCCCGCGCGCCGGACGATCCGCGGGTCGACGCCGACACCGTGCGCGGCGCGCGGCGGGAGGTCCTCGGGACGCTCCCCGACCAGTTGGAGCGGGACGTGCTGGCGCTGCGCGGTGCCGGCGTCGAACCGGTCGCGCCGCTGCTCGACGACCGCGTGATCGCCGCGGCGCTCTCGCTCCCGGGTGAGTCGCTCGTCGACGACCGCGGAGAGCGAAAGCGCGCGCTCCGCCTCGCCGCCCGCGAGTTCGTGCCCGACGGCGTGGCGTTCAGGGAGAAGAAGGCCGTGCAGTACGGGAGCCTCGTCTCCCGCGAACTCGACCGCCTCGCCCGTCGGGCGGGGTTCAAGCGCCGGACGGACGATCACGTCTCGCGGTACGTCGCCTCCAGAATCCGGTAATTATCGGCGTCTTAGGTACTGAACCGCTTATCCCTCCGGAGGGCGTACACCGGGTCCGATGCGTCGCTCGATCGTGATCGCCGGCGTCCTGGTTCTCATCGCGCTGGTCGCGACAGGAGGCATCTCGCTGTTCGCGCCCTTCACCACCGACGACGTCGCGCCGCAGCACGACCGCGAGCCGGAACTCGTCCACCCGAACGGGAGCGATAGCGGCTTCTACCCCTACCTGAACGCGCAGCCCCGGTTCACGCAGCGCAGTCCGGTCAACATCATCATCCACGGGAACACCTCCCGGGTCGTCCAGATACTGCGGGAGGAGACGGCGACCCAGTGGAACGAGACCAGGGAGGACGAGCAGGACATCGGCGGATCGGCGATCATAACCGGCGAGAACGAGACGCTGGCGAACGGCACCGTCGTCAACGAGTCCGTCGCGGCCAACCGCTCGGACGTCGACGAGAGCTTCGTCAACGGGAGCCGCGTCAACGCGACCGACAACGAGAGCCGCGCCGGCGTCGCGAACGCCACGGCCGACAACGCCACCGCGGCGAACGGGTCGGCGAACGAATCGGCGAACGAGTCGTTCATCGACAGGATCGACCCCACGACTGCCTGGGGGCGGACGACCGGCGCGACGCGGTGGGCGTACGTCGACCCCGGCCCGAACCAGAGCGGCGAGTGGGTGCAGGAGACGATGCAGGTCCACTACGGCGAGTACTTCGGGTCCCGCCTCCACATCCGCATCTACGGGGGCCCGAACGAGAGCGAGGAGTGGGTGTTCATGCAGGCCCACAAGGAGCACTACGACTGGTTCACGCTCCGCCACCGCGTCGACAGCTCCGAGCAGGCCCAGTCCTACGTCGAGCAGGAGTTCATGGGCCAGCCGTTCGTCGAGGAGGACGGCGTCTACCGTATCTACCTCGGCAACGGCGGCCCCTCCGACTCCGACGGGTGGGCGACGGTGATCGAACTCGCCTACCTCGTCCCGTTCGTCCTCGGCCTCGGACAGTCCAGCCTCGGTCGCTCCGTCCGGAGCCGGCTTCACGAGATCGACCTCGGGAACATCGACGAGGTCAGAGAGCGGACCACGGTCCGCCACATCGTCCTCCCGCTGGTCATCGTCACGCTCCTGCTCGGCGTCCGATACGGCGGTATCTTCCTTGAGAACAACGCGCCGATGCTCACGATGCACGCCATCGCCGCGCTGCTGTACCCCGTGATGTCGCTCGGCATCCCGATCGCCACGTACCTCATCGCGAGCGGGATCGAGCGCCAGTACGACGCGGCCGTGATCGCCTCCACAGCCCTCTCGGTGGGGATCTGGCTCGACTACGCCTACCTCGGCATCGCGACGCTGCCGGTCGAAGTCGTCCTCCAGCGGATCATCGTCATCCTCGCGCTCGGCCTGATCGCCGGCGGGGCCGCGAGGCAGGGCGTCCGCGAGACGCACTCGCGGTGGAACGACATGCTCGTCGGCGGCGTCGTCCTGTGGGTGGTCGTGCTCGCCGGGACGCTGCTCGGCTACTTCTGAACCCCGTCCGCGTCCGACGCGGGGGCGTCTCGTCCCTCCGTCCCCTCCGACACTGCCTCGATCGCTCGCCGACCGATGTCGGCCACGTCCGCGTCGAACCGGTCTTCGCTCGCCGCCAGTTCCGCCGCGGTGAACCACTCCCAGGCGTCGGCGGGCGCTTCGCCCGCCGCCGGCGAGAGGTCCCGCGAGTCCGCCGCGGCGTAGTAGACGTGGTCGATGTGCTGGTGGCCCACCTCGCCGTCGTGGACGTTGACGTCGGCCAGCTGGAAGTGCTGCGGCTCCGGAAGCGGTTCCACCGACGCCGACGACACGTCGCCGGGTTCGGCGAGAAGCGTCACGTCTAACCCCGTCTCCTCGCGGACCTCGCGCTTCGCGGACTCGTGTGGCAACTCGTCGCGGTCGACGTGACCGCCGGGCGGGAGCCACTTGCCGAGGCGGTCGTGCTCGTGCAGCAGGGTCGCGCCGTCGTGGACGACGTACACCGTCGCGGTGAAGTGGCGGGTCGTCTCCATGCCGTGGCGAACCGACGCGGCGCGCTTGTAGGTGTCGTTCTCGGCCGCGGACGGCGGAGAAGGGCGGTGGCGTTCGAGCCGTTCACCGAGGTGCTCACGCCGACGCGGCGTCGTTCGCGTCCAGAATCTCCTGATAGCGGTTGCGGATGGTGACCTCGCTGACGTTCGCCACGTCGCCGACGGTCGACTGGGTGACTTTGTCGTTCGTCAGCAGCGAGGCCGCGTAGACGGCGGCGGCCGCGAGACCGACCGGCGACTTGCCGCTGTGGACGCCCTCGTCTCTGGCCGTCTCAAGGAGTTCGCGGGCGCGGCGTTCGGCCTCGTCCGGGACGCCGAGTTCGCTGGCGAACCGCGGGACGTACTTCGCCGGGTCTGCCGGCCGGATCTCCATGCCGAGTTCGCGGATCACGTACCGGTACGTTCGACCGACCTCCTTTTTCTCGACGCGGCTAACGGTCGCGATCTCGTCGAGGCTGCGCGGGACGCCGGCCTGGCGGGCGGCGGCGTAGACGCAGGCCGTCGAGACGCCCTCGATGGAGCGACCGGGGAGCAGCTCCTCGTCGAGCGCGCGGCGATAGACGACGCTGGCGGTCTCGCGGACGTTTTCCGGCAGGCCGAGCGCGGACGCCATGCGGTCGATCTCGCCGAGCGCCTGCTTCAGGTTGCGCTCTCTCGCGTTGCGCGTGCGGAAGCGCTCGTTCCACGTGCGCAGGCGCTGCATCTTCTCGCGCTTCCGCGAGGACAGGGCGTTGCCGTAGGCGTCCTCGTTCTGCCAGCCGATGTTGGTCGACAGCCCCTTGTCGTGCATCGTGTTCGTCGTCGGCGCGCCGACGCGGGACTTCTCGTCTCTTTCCCTGGCGTCGAACGCGCGCCACTCGGGGCCGCGGTCGACGTTGTCCTCGTCGACGACGAGTCCGCAGTCCTCACAGACGGTCTCGCCCTGCGCCTCGTCGGTGGCGATGCGACCCCCGCACTCCGGACAGACCGTCTGGTCCGCCCGTTCTCGCTCGTCGTCGCTCTCTCGTTCGGTCGGCGCGCGGCGGTTCGTGCGCCCTCTGGTCTGATGTCTGTCATTTTGAGTTGGACTCAGGGGACAGCACCTGCAGAAGCCCTGAGCGTGTATTTTTCTCAGGACTATCGCACCTTAAACATGACGCCGGTGGTCGCCCGTGCCGGTGTTTCCCGGCCCTCTTAGCGCCTCTAGGCGGCGATTGGCGGCTTCTCAGATCGGGGTCGAACGGATGGGTCGGACGCGGACGGCGACGGTCCGAGAGATCGGCGGACGAGCGGTCGGGTCCGCGGGAGCACACCTGAACGCGGACGGAGGTGCACGGCGGTTCGGTCGGCCGGCGCGACGGCGGGGTTTCCGCCATATCGAAACCCTTACTCCCCGGAAGGCAGTGGCTCAGACCATGAGCGACACGCCCGTAGACACCGACAAGGTGCGCCACGTCGCGGACCTGGCGCGGGTGGACCTGGACGACGACGACGTCGACCGGTTCGCCGAGCAGTTCGCGGACATCCTGGCGTACTTCGAGACGCTCGACGAGGTGCCGGCGGTCGAGCGCGAGGCCGACCTCGCGAACGTCATGCGCCCCGACGAGGTGCGCGAGAGCCTGAGCCAGGAGGAGGCGCTCGAAAACGCCGCGGAGACCGAGGACGGCTACTTCAAGGGGCCGAACGTCTCATGAGCGACGGGATCTTCATCACCGAGGAGACGATCGAGGGCGCGGACGACGGCCCGCTCGCCGGGCGGACCGTCGCCGTCAAGGACAACATCTCCACCGAGGACGTTCGCACGACCTGCGGGTCGGAGATGCTCGCCGACTACGTCCCGCCGTACGACGCGACGGTCGTCGAGCGCCTGACCGAGGCGGGCGCGACCATCGTCGGCAAGGCCAACATGGACGAGTTCGGCATGGGGTCGACGACCGAGACTTCGGCGTTCGGCCCGACCGAGAACCCCGCCGCCGAGGGGCGCGTCCCCGGCGGTTCCTCCGGCGGGTCGGCGGCGGCCGTCGCCGCCGGCGAGGCCGACCTCGCGCTCGGGTCCGACACCGGCGGCTCCGTCCGCAACCCCGCCGCGTTCTGCGGCGTCGTCGGAATCAAGCCCACGTACGGCCTCGTCTCGCGCTACGGGCTGGTCGCGTACGCCAACAGCCTCGAACAGATCGGCCCGCTCGCGCCGAGCGTCGATGACGCGGCGGAACTGCTCGACGTCATCGCGGGCGAGGACCCGCGGGACGCGACGACCCGCGACGAGGGGACCGACAGCGACTACGCGGCCGCCGCCGACGGCGACGTCGACGGCCTGGAGATCGGCGTCCCGACGAACCTCGTCGACGGGGCCGACGAGGGCGTCGTCGAGACGTTCTGGAGCGCGCTCGACGAACTGGAGGACCGCGGTGCGACATACCACGAGGTCGAGCTGCCCTCCGTCGAGCACGCCGTCGAGGCGTACTACGTCATCGCCATGTCCGAGGCCTCCTCGAACCTCGCCCGGTTCGACGGCGTCCGCTACGGCCATCGGGCCGACGCCGAGGGCAACTGGAACGAGGAGTTCGCCGAGACGCGCAAGGAGGGCTTCGGCGAGGAGGTCAAGCGCCGGATCCTCCTCGGCACCTACGCCCTCTCCGCGGGCTACCACGACAAGTACTACAAGAAGGCGCAGGACGCCCGGGCCTGGGTGAAGCAGGACTTCGACGAGGCACTCGAGGACGCCGACGTGCTCGCCAGCCCGACGATGCCGGTCCCGCCGTTCGAGCGCGGCGAGAGCCTCGACGACCCGCTCCAGATGTACCTCGCCGACGCAAACACCGTCCCGGTCAACCTCGCAGACCTGCCCGCCATCTCCGTCCCCGCGGGCGAGACGGACGGCCTCCCGGTCGGCATCCATTTCGTGGGATCGGCGTTCGACGAGGAGACGATCATTCGGGCCGGTAGCGCGCTGGCGTAGAGAGCGGAGTTTTTGGTCCAGATTTTTGCGGGGGGAGGCGCCGTGCGCCGACCGCTGTAAAAAGGTGAATGCGAGACGCTCGTTCGAGCGGGCGGGCGCTGAGCGTCGCGATCGATCGCCTCCCGCACCCGTCCGCGTCAAGTCGACGCCTCACCGACCTCACGACGGCGGGTCTCGGCCTCGCGGGCACTGAACGCGCCGAGGCCGAGGGCGGCCAGTCCAACGGCGAAGTCGTTCAGGGAAGCGAGGTCGCCGAACCCCCCGAAGAGAACGATGTCCGGGCCTAACAGGAACGGCATCGCGACGAGCCACGCTCCGAGGACGGCGACGAACACGCCGGCGGCGACGTTCCCGATTCGGGCGTCGGACCGGCGGGAGTAGTTGTAGCCGCCGATGGCCAACAGCACGGCGCCGACGATGACGTCGTTCCAGAGGTGGCCGGCGCTGAGGTCGAGCGCGACGGCCTGAGCGATCAACCAGAGACCGAGTAGCGCGACAAGGGCGGAGATCAGCCTACCGTGTTTGTTCGGATTCGGGGCGTCTCTCGTCTCGCGTCGGGCAGGACCGTCGGCGGTGCGGTCGCTCATGGTCTGTCCATCACGGGGATGGGCCGTCGACGTAAAGCGACTGGTGCCAACGTGCTGTGGTAGCGCCGACCTGATAGGTGGTGTCTCCGACCGCCGATGACCCCTCGTGGCCTCAGAACGGCGGCGAAGCGCTCACAGGCGCCGGTCGTCACGGTAGTAAAGCACCGCGACGCCGAGCGCCAGCAGCAGGAACCCCCACCACATGGAGTCGTAGGGGAGGACCTTCAGGATCAGCGTGACGATGCCCGAGGAGAGCAGGGACCAGCCGAGCGTCGTTCGGTGTGCCATGCGGGGGTCTAAGCGGTCGAGTCCTAAAGGCGGCGTTCGTGGTTCGCCGACAGGAACGGCGGTTTCCGCATCGGGCATCGTCGCCGCGAACGCGGGCTACCGGGCGCCGCGCCGGCGCTTTCGTATCACTCGCGCGACGACGGTCGCGGCGCCCGCCGCGAGGAAGACCAGGGCGGCCCCCGCCAGGTGCTTCAGTATCGGCGGTCTGGGACCCTCCGACGTCAGTCCCTCGTCACGGCGATCGGATCGAGTACCGGAACCGAACAGCGGCGTGCGGGTAGTGTTCTCCATACCGGAGGAAGGCGCTCGATCGGGATAAGGAGGGACGAGTCATGATACCACACCACATATCCCCGTTTGGAGGCAGTTCGCCGTGGCCTACTCCTCTCGCTGCCGGTCCACCGTCGCTTCGAGTTGCTCCACGCGCTCCTCCAGTTCCGCCACGCGATCCGTTCGGAGGCGGCGGAGGCCGAACAGCGCGGCGACGACCGCGGCGACGACGCCGACGAGAAGGACCAGCACGAGGAGGACGATCGCGATCTCGATGCCGCCGGGGATCTGCAGGACGACCATACGGGCAACAGACCGGGACGAGTGATAAAATTCCCCTCAGCTCCCTCGTTAGAACAAGGACGGGGGGCTCCGCCGACGCGCTTCACGGTGGCTCGGACGCCGGTGGTCTGAACCCACGATGTGTGCGGCCGCGCTGCCGGTTACCGCTCCGGCCGCGGCGCGCGCTCGTAGCGCCGGATATCGTCGGTCTTCTCGACGGCGTCGTACACCTCGCGGAGCGTCTCCCTCGCCCGGAGCAGGCCGTGACGGTCGAGGAAGTCCCGAGCGTCGTCCGTGATCCCGTAAAAGACGTGGGGCAGGTCGCGGCTGCGTCGCTCCGGCGGGAGTTCGACGCGTTCGACCACGTCCGCGTCGACCAGCGCGTCGAGGTGCCCGCGGATGGTGGAGCCGCTCTTGCTCGGGTTCACGTAGTCGAGTTCCTTGAGCGTCGGCAGCCCCTCGGGATGCCCGAGCAGGTCCTGGAGGAGTGCGAAACGGGTCTCCTGCGTGACGGCGCGCAGTCGCTCGCGCTCCCGGTCGACCCCGCCCGTCGCCGCGTCCGGTTGGCTCATACGCGTACGTTCGACCGGTTCGGTATTAATCGTTGTGGTCAATACCAAAACGGTTCTAGCCGGTCCATTCTCAGCCGTACCGATCGAGGTGTAGCCGCGATCGCCCCCGATAGAACCATTACGATGTTGACAGAATACGCCCGGTAGACCGCCCCCTCCCGCCGGGTTACAGTTCCACTCCGCGGCTGACAGTTATGTGGTAGCTCCGCGACGCGCCGAGCGTATGACCGACGACCGGCCGCCCGGCGGACCCGCGCCCGCCGAGGTCATCGACGACCTCTCCGACCACCTCCACGACCGCTCGCTCACGCCGGAGGAGTACGAGCGGCTCAAGCACGCCGTCGCGGAACTCGCGCCGATCTTCGAACACGACCGCTCGTACTTCGTCCTCGGCAGCTACGGCGACCCCGAGATCCGCCGCCTCCAGCTCGTCAAAGACCGCCTGAACCGCCGCCCCGACGCCTACGCCTTCCTGATGGTCGACGTCCGTCGGGAGTGGACGAACACCTACCTGAAGTTTCGGGTCCTCGCGGACTACGTCGACGCCATCGTCGGGGTCGCCGAGCACGACCGCGGCGGCTTCCTCGTCGAACAGGGGATGTTCGTCGCCGACGAGGAGTACTTCCGGAAGACTCACGTCTGCACGCGCGAGTACGAGGGACTCGACGCGGACGATCTGGACACCGACGCGGATCCGGAGAGCCCGTACAGCGGAATGCAGACCCCCATCTTCGACATGCTGGACGACGCCGGCCGGCTCTACCGCTGGAAGACGGAAGGAGATTTGGTCGAGTGCGTCGCGGAGATAGAGTGAGGGCGGAGAACGCACCAACGGGCCGAGAGCGCGGCGAGGAACGGTCGCGACGAACCGCGCGTCTTGCGAGCTGCTTGCAAACGCTTCGCGTTTGCAGCATCACGAAACGGCTTCGCCGTTTCGATAGACCTCGCTCGCTGCGCTCGCGGGGACGCGAGAAGGCAGTAGGTCGAGAAACGATGCACCCGTGAACGAGCGAAGCGAGCGGCCGTTTCGGCCGGGCTTTCGTCGCGAGCGGTGTCCGCAGCGGGCTAGCGGTCCACGAGGACACCCGAGCGAGAAAAGGTCGTGTTGCTACTCCTCGTACGCGAGGTTCATGATCCACTGCGAGAAGGCGTCACTGTTGGCGTTGACCTCCTCCTCCCCGATGAACGGCGACAGCATGTCGCCGGCCATCAGCAGGGAGAAGTCGAGGTCGCGCGCGGTGGGCGAGATGAGGTAGGTGTTGTGCCCGTCGTAGACCGTCTCCTCGCGGTCGACGAGCCCCTTCTCCTCCAGGGACTCGGCGATGCGGCTCCCCTTCCGAGAGGTGACGTCGAGCTCCTTCCAGAACTCGCTCTGGTGGATCCCGCCGGTTTCGCGGACGAGTTCGAGCGCCCGGCGCTCCTCCTCGGGGAGCTCTTCCTCGACTGCTGACGCGCTCACGCCGACCACCTCCGGACGTTGCCGGTCGCGGCTACCATTGTACTGTTCACAACGGGCTCCATGTTGCTTAAACCTGCCCTTCCACGTCGACCTCGCGGTAGGCCGCCTCGCAGGGCGGGCCGTCCGCGAACCAGTAGCGAGCGCCGCGCTCGCCGAGCAGGACCAGCGACGAGGAGCGCGTGCCGAACCCGTCCCCGTGGACGCAGACGCCGTACTCGTGGTCGGCGAGCACGTCGCCGGCGCGGTCGACCCAGCCCTCGGCCGTCTCGCCGGGTTCGGGGGTCAGCGCGGCCCGGACCCGGCGGGCGTTGTCGGCCTGCTCGCGGGCGGCGTCCGGGCGAACGTCGGGCACGGCGAACTCGCCGTCAGCGCCGACGTTGACAACGACGTGGACGCCCGGTTCGAGCCGCGAGAAGCCGAGCCGGCCGTCCCACTGGAACAGGTGCGCCGCGGCGGCGTCGGCGACGACGAGGTTGAAGCCGTCGTACTCGCGGTCGTCGACCTCGCGCTCGACGAAGCGGGCGGCCGCCTCCGCGGACTCGTGTCGGAGCGCGTCGCGGACCAGCAGGCCGCGGGAGCGCTCGCCCGCGAGGTCGGCGTCGGTCCAGCGGTTCGTTATCGCGACCAGCAGGCCGTGCTCGTTGTAGCCGATCCACGTCCCGCCGGCCTCGGCGTCCCGCGGCGCGACGACCCGGGGCTCCTCGTCGACGACCGCGGGCGGTTCGGACGGCCGCCCGAACAGTTCGTCGCGGTTCGCCGCCACGACGACTGGCGCGTCGGGAAACACCTGCCAGGCCAGGGTGAGCGTGCACACGACCCGGGATTGGGCGGCGCGGCGCTTAAAACGTCGTGCGTCAGCGTTCGATCTCGACCTGAACGATGTCGTCGCTCCGGTCGTGTTCGAGTTCGCTGGCCACCTCCGTCGAGAGCTCGTAGTCGCGGAACCGCTCGACGAGCCACAGCGAGAGGTCGATGCCGGAGGTGATGCCGCCCGCCGTGATCACGCCGCCCGTGTCGACGACGCGGGCCTCCTGAAGCGTCGCGTACTCGCGGAGGTCGGCCCGCGCGGCGTGGTGGGTCGTCGCCGGGCGGTCGTCGAGCAGGCCGGCGGCGGTGAGCAGCATCGCGCCGGTGCAGACGGAGGCGACGGTCGCGCCCGCCTCGTGGCACTTCGCTATCTCGTCGGGCACCAGCCCATCGTCGACCTCCCGGCGGACGCCGCCGCCGTCGTTCCAGCCGCCGCCGGGGACGATCAGGAGGTCGGGGTCGTCGAGGACGCTGTCGACGACGAGCTTCGTACCGTGGCTCGCGGTGACCGTGTCGACCACCTCGCAGCTGACGTAGGAGACGTCGAACGCGCCCTCCATCTCGTCGGCCATGGAGAACACCTCGTAGGGGGCGATGGCGTCGAGCTCGTCGAAGCCGTCGAACAGGAGGATCGAGACGTCGCGCATGGTCGTTCCACGGGCAGGTGGAGCAAAAAGGCGCGGGAACGTGTAGGAAACGATATCAGTCGTCGCGGAGGCGCTCCCGGACGGCCTCCCGGTCGACCGTCCCCGAGGCCGTCCGGGGGAGCGCGTCCGCGATGCCGACCGTCTTCGGGCGCTTGTACGGCGCGAGGCGGCCGTCGAGGTGGTCGTCAATCGCGGGCTCGTCGACGTCGCCGACGAGAAGCGCCGCGACGCGCTCCCCCCACTCGGGGTCGTCGAGGCCGACCACCGCGGCGTCGCGGACGGCGGGGTGCTCGCGGAGCGCGTCGGCCACCTCGCCGGGGTCGACGTTCTCGCCGCCCGTCACGATCCGGTCCGATCGCCGGTTCAGGACGTACAGGCGACCGCCGTCGTCAACGTAGCCCACGTCGCCGGTGTGCAGGCCGCGCTCGCCGAAGGCGTCGGCCGTGGCGTCGGGGTCGCCGTCGTAGCCCGGCGTCACCGTCGGCCCGTCGACGACGAGTTCGCCCGGCTCGCCCGGCGCGCGCTCCTCGCCGTCCTCGCCGACGACCGTCACGTCGGTGACCGAGAGCGGGCGGCCGACCGTGCCGAGGTGTTCGACCGCCTCCGCGGGCCGGGCCGTCGCGATCTGCGAGGCCGTCTCGGTCATGCCGTAGGTCGGACAGACCGGGACCCCGGCGTCGGCGCAGCGCTCGACCAGTTCGTCCGGCGCGGGCGCGCCGCCGAGCAGGACGAACCGGAGCGAGTCGGCGAGGCCGGCACCGTCGCGCGCGTCCAGCATCCGGCGGAGCATCGTCGGCACGAGCGACGTGCCCGTCGCGTCGTGCGCGGCGAGCGCGGCCGCCGTCTCGGCGGCGTCGAAGTCGCGCTGGAGGACGACGGTCGTCCCGTAGATCGCCGAGCGCAGGACGGGCGCCAGCCCGCCCATGTGGTACATCGGGAGCGGGTCGAGCCAGCGGTCGTCGGGGAGGACGCCGAGGCGGAACGCCGACGCCGCCGCGCTCGCGAGCAGGTTCCCGACGGTCAGGACGACCGCCTTCGGTCGGCCGGTCGTCCCCGACGTGTAGAGGATGCACTGTGGGACGCCGAGCGCGCGCTCGACCGGCGTCACCGGTTCGGGGTCGGCGGCCGAGAGCGCGACGACGGCCCCCGCGCCGTCGCTCGACGGCGGGTCGACCGAGGCGACGGGCGTCTCGCCGGCGACCTCGACCGCGGCGGCCTCGATGTCGGCCTCGCAGACCAGCAGCGCCGGCTCCGCGCGCTCGACCTGCGACGACAGTTCGGCCGGCGTAAGCCGGACGTTCAGCGGGACGAGCGTCGCGCCGAGGCGCGCCGCTGCGTGGACGAGGCGGACGAACGCCAGCCGGGAGTGCAGCAGGACGCCGACGCGGTCGCCCTCGCGGACGCCCAGCGCGGCGAGCCGGCCGGCCGTCTCGCCGACGGCGCGGTCCAGCTCGGCGTAGGTGAGCGACTCGCCGGTCTCGTGGACGACGACCGCGGTCTCCTCGGGGGCGCTCCCGGCCTGCAGCGACACCGGATCGCGACAGCGTCGGGTCATCGCTCCCACGCCCCCGTGGTTCCGTTTCCGGGTAGTTGCGGGACGTGGATCGCCCCGTCGCGCACCGGTGCGGGGTCCGCGGTGAGGTCTTCGGCGAGTCGCTCCGCCGTCGCGAGGCCGCAGGCCGGCAGCCCCGGGAGCGACGCCGCGAGGTGGACAGCCGCGGTGCGGGCGACGACGGCGTCGACGGTCGTCGTGACCACCGGCGTCACCCCCGCCCGGCGCGCCCGGAGCGCGGCGTCCCGCGCCCGGTCGACCCCGCCCAACGCCATCGGTTTGAGCACGAGCACGTCCGCCGCGCCGGCGTCGAGCACGGCGTCGACGCCGTGAGCCCCGACCCCCTCGTCAACGGCGACGCCGACGGGGCCGCGCCGGAGCGCCGCGTGGCCGTCGAGGTCGTCGGCCGGAAGCGGCTGTTCGACGAAGGCGACGCCGAGATCGGCGAACGCGTCGAACGCCCGCTCGGCCTGCGCCGGCGTCCACGCGCCGTTCGCGTCCGCCCGGAGCTCGACGCCGGGCCCCACCGCGTCCCGGACCGATCGGAGCCGACGGAGGTCCGCGTCGACCGGCCGCGCTCCGACCTTCACCTTCACGCAGTCGAAGCCGTCAGCGACGGCGTCGCTCGCCCGCCGGGCGGTCTCGGCCGGCGGCGCGTCGCCGACGGTCGCGTTCACCGGGACGGTGGTCACTGCGGCCTCGCCGCCGAGGTAGCGGTACAGCGGGACGCCGGCGCGGGCGGCGCGCAGGTCGGCCAGCGCGAGCGAGACCGCGTGGCGCGCCGCGGGGCGGTCGCGGCCGACGGCGTCGAGCGCGGCGTCCGGTCCCTGGGGGAGCGCCCGCGCGGCGCGCGAGAGCGCCTCCCGGCAGGCGGCGAGCGACTCGGTCCACCCCGGTAGCGGCGCGGCTTCGCCGACGCCGTGGCGGCCGCCGTCGCGGATCCGGACGAGGATCCCCTCCCGGGCGGTGATCTCGCCGCGGGCGGTGCCGAGCGGGCGCGAGAGCGGGACGGCGAACTCCCGTCGCTCCAGTCGCATCAGACCACCAGACCCAGCGCGAACAGCGCCGAGAACCCGGCGAGCAGTTTCCCGGTCCGCTCCAGCGCGGGGTTCAGCGCCTCGCCCGAGCGCTCCGTGCAGACCGTCCGGGCCACCAGCGCGGCGTACGGCAGCGTCAGCAGCGGCAGGAGCACGCTCGGGCCGAAGTCGGTCAGCCAGAACCGGACGGGAACGGCGTACGCGAGCGCCAGCAGGGCGACGTACTCGACGCGGCTCCAGCGGTAGCCGAGCAGGACCGCGAGCGTCGTCTTGCCGGTCTCCGCGTCGGTCTCCATGTCCCGGACGTTGTTCACGACGAGGATGGCCGTCGAGACGCCCGCGACGGGGAGGCTGGCGAGCAGCGCGGTCGCCGTCAGCGTCCCCGGCGGGACGGCGGTCGCGAGCGGGTCGGCGAGCACCTGCGCGGCCTGCACGTAGTAGGTGCCCGTCACCGCGACGACGCCGAAGAAGACGAACACGAAGAGGTCGCCGAGGCCGTGGTAGCCGAGGGGGTACGGCCCGCCGGTGTACGCGATGCCGCTCGCGACCGACAGCAGACCGATCACCAGGATGGGGAGGCCGCCCACGTAGACGAGGTAGGTGCCGGAGAGGACGGCGAGGCCGAAGGTGACCGCCGTCGCCCGCTTGACCTCCCTGGGCGCGATGATGCCGGACTGGGTGACGCGGGTGAACCCCTCGCGGTCCTCCGTGTCCGCGCCCTTGACCGCGTCGTAGTAGTCGTTCGCGAAGTTCGTCCCGATCTGGATGAGCGCCGCGCCGATAAAGGCGACAAGCGCCGGCAGCGGCGCGAACACGCCGTCCCGGACGGCCAGTCCCGTCCCGACGAGAACCGGCGCGGCGGCCGCGGGCATCGTCTGGGGCCGCGCGGCCATCAGCCACGCCTTCGTCCGGGAGACGTCCGCGGCGTTGGCGACTTCCGTCATTGTCGGGCGTTAGGATGGGCGCGCCATAGCGTCTGCGGTTGGCGGAGGGTGGTGGGGGCGTTGCTGCGATAGAGAGACCGAACGTACGGCGGCGAAGCCGCCGTAGCCCCGAAGACTCACATAAGCGTCCGCGAGCGCAGCGAGCGGTTCACCGGGCGCGACCGGAGGGAGCGCACGGCCTTTTTGCCGCGAGCGGTGGGCCCCCGCGGGGGGGGGGCCCCGGGGGGGGGAATGGGGGTTGAGTGGTGGGCGGG